>ONVT01000263.1 GCA_900321365.1 uncultured Eubacteriales bacterium
TAACTGCTAACTCCGACTAAGCGTCCGGGAGATTCGTATCGCGTATCACTCTTCTCCCGGACGCTAAGTCTCCGTAAGCAGTGGATCCTGTCGACGCTCCTGCTCATGGTGTCTCACGGAGGCGGTCCCTCAGCCGCGGGGTCGGCAGGCCCTGGGTTATCACAATGCCTTACAACACTTTAGATAAGAAATCCTGCAGGCGGGGGTTCTGCGGGGAGTTGAAGAATTCGTAGGGAGTGTTCTCCTCGGCGACGAGTCCCTCGTCGATGAAGAGGATGCGGCTTCCGACTTCGCGGGCGAAGCCCATCTCGTGGGTAACGACGATCATGGTCATGCCGTCCTGGGCGAGCTCTCTCATGATCGCGAGAACTTCGCCGACCATCTCCGGGTCGAGGGCGCTGGTCGGTTCGTCAAAGAGCATGACGGCCGGGTCCATGGCGAGGGCGCGCGCAATTGCGATTCTCTGCTGCTGCCCGCCGGAGAGCATGCCCGGGTAGCTGTCGGCCTTGTCCGGAAGACCGATCCTCTCCAGCAGCTCCTTAGCCCTTGCATCCGCCTGCTCCTGGGTCATTTTCTTCAGAAGCACCGGAGCCAGCGTGATGTTCTGCCGCACCGTCTTCATCGGAAAGAGATTGAAATGCTGGAACACCATTCCCATTCTCTGGCGGATCTGGTCCAGATTGGTTGACGGATCCGTCAGCTTTACCCCTTCAAAGATAATCTCTCCTCCGGTCGGTTCCTCCAGCATGTTCAGGCACCTCAGGAAGGTCGACTTGCCGGAGCCGGAGGGTCCGATCACGACGACCTTCTCCCCCTTCTCAATGTGCTGGGTGATGCCGCACAGCACATCATGATCCCCGAACGTCTTCCTCAGATCCTTTGTGTATATCATGGAGCTCTCTCCTTTCTCAGCGGCGGTCGCTCTTGGCCAGCTTCTTCTCAATCTTGCCCATCAGCCAGGTGAGGAACAGCGTCATGGTCAGATAGATCGCGGCAGCGATGATGTACGGCGGAATTACATCCCAGGTCCTCGAACCGACATATCCGGCCATCTTCATCAGGTCATTTACCGCGATGACAGAGATGACCGAGGTTTCCTTGACCAGGGAAATGAACTCATTGCCCAGTGCCGGGAGGATGTTCTTGAAAGCCTGAGGAAGTATGATCGTCCGCATCGTCATGGTATAGGTCAGGCCCAGCGATCGTCCCGCTTCCATCTGGCCGACCGGGATCGAGGCGATACCTGCGCGGATGATCTCCGCCACGTAGGCGCCCGAATTGATACCGCAGCATACGGCGCCGACGACAATCGGATTCGTATTCGGGGAGGTGAAGACCAGATTGTAGATGATCATGATCTGCACAATCATGGGGGTGCCGCGGATTACCGTGATGTACACTTTCGCGACAACGTCCAGGACTTTGATGAGCTTCAGTTTCGATGTGCGCGCTGTCACGCGGATCACGGCGATAATAACGCCGATGGCGATACCGATCATCACCGCGAACAGGGAGATCAGCAGAGTCATGCGCAGTCCGCTCAGGTACGCCAGGTACCGCTTCTCGGGAATCAGCGCGTTGTAGAAGCTCTCGCCAACTTTTTTCAGCCATTCCAGCATAATTTGATACTCCTGCATAAAAGAAAGGGCCTCTTCATAACGATATCAAGAGACCCTCATCTCTCATCACAGAGCACTCAGAAGTGCTCTGATCTTTTCAAAAACAATATACTCTGAAAATGTCCTGCAATTGCCCGCCGGCAATTATTCACGAAGACTCAGAATCAGCTGACTGCCGGTTCTTTACTCTTCTTCTGTCTCGGCGGATTCGGAGGCGGAAATTGCATGGGCTGCAAAGATCTCGCCCATCTCACCGGAGTCCTGAAGCTTCGTGATCACCGCGTCCACCGCGTCCTTCATGGACTCATTGCCCTTCTTCATCGCGATCGCGTAGGAATCCTCGAACAGGGCGTCCCCCTCAAGGATCTCAAGCTTTCCGTTTGAGGAAGCAACGAGCTCAATCGCGGGAGCCTCATCCATCACGATGCAGTCGATCTTGCCGTTCGCAAGATCCTGGGCCGCCTGGACAAACTTCGTGTAGCGCTGGACATCCTTGGCTTCCGTGTTATCCGTCACCCACAGGTCAGCGATGTTGCCCTGCTGCACGCCGACAACCTTTCCTGCAAGAGCCTCGGCGGAAGATTCCTCCACTGCCGGCTTTTCCGCGTTTACAACCACGACGTCCTTCGAATCGACATACTTGACAGAGAAGTCCATGACTTCCTCGCGCTCATCACTGACTGAAACGCCAGCCGCGACAATGTCGACCTTACCCTGCTGTACGGCAAGAAGCGCGCCGTCAAAATCCATGTTCTGAATCTCAAGCTTGACGCCGAGAGCACTCGCGATTTCCTGGGCGATATCCATGTCAACGCCCCAGACCTCATCGCCTACCAGATACTCATACGGCGCGAATCCGGCTTCCGTACCGACGATCAGCTTTCCCTCGGAAACCGTCTCGACAGAACTGAAATCATATTCCGTCTCCTCGTCCGCCAACACAGCAGATGCTCCGGCCAGTGTCATGGAACATGCCGCAAGAAGCGCCGCTGCCACCTTCAGGTTCTTCTTCATAGTAATCTCCTTTCCTTCTCCGTTTCCGTCACGGTCAGTATGTGACTGGAACGATCTATCCATGTCTTATGTATCACGTCAGACGTAATTATATGACAAATTGAGGAAGATTTCGATAGCTTTTTTCAATTCCTCCTCTTTAACTCATGTTTATATCTGATTCAATCCGTCAGCATCCGGACTCCGTCCATCCATAGACCTCCATCAAGTCGCCAAAAAGAAATCTCTTGACTGGAAAAGTGAACGGGCGCAAAATCAGACATATGACTTATGAAAGGATCACAATTCTATGTTTGAAATCATGAGCCCCGATGAGGCGATCCGTCTGATCCGTGACGGAGACGTCATCTGCGTCAACTCCTTTGTCGGGATCGAAAACCCGGTGGAGCTGCACGAGGCCATTTACCGAAGGTATCAGCGCATGCAGTCGCCGAACCATCTGACCATTGTTTCCAGCGCGGGGTTTGGCGTCTGGGATCCGGACAGGAACGCGGAAGGATATATCCGGGACGGCGCGGTGGACAGGCTGATCTGCGGTCATTTCGGCGCGATGCCGAGCACCAAGAAGATTCTGCTGGAGGACAGGTTCGAAGCCTACAATCTTCCGCTCGGATGCATCTCACACGCGATCCGCGCCCAGGCGGGAGGCATTCCGGGCGCACTCTCCAAGGTCGGACTGGATATCTTTGTCGACCCCAGAAATGAAGGCCCCGGCATCAACCGTCTGTCAATCGACGATTCCTTTGTGAAATATGTGGAGGTGGACGGCGAGGAATATCTCTATTATAAGGTTCCGAAGCTGACAGTGGCCCTGATCAAGGGAACCGCTGCGGACCGGAAGGGAAACATTACATTTGACGACATGTACATGTCGGGCGACGCGCTGTCGATCTGCCAGGCGGTCAAGGCCAACCACGGCAAGGTGATCGTCCAGGTCGACCGTCTTGTCAATGTCCCGTCCCGCCCGCGCAATGCCATTATTCCCGGCTGCCTCGTGGATGCCATAGTTGTGGTGGAGCCTGAAAAGAGGGATGACGCGCTGGTCGCGCTGACCGGAAGCTTCGAGATTCCCTATGATGACTGGAGCGGCTGGAACGAAAAGATCGACGCCGCGTCCACGCGCCAGCACCGCAATGACGCGATCGGCAATATCATCGGCCGCCGCGCCGCCGCGGAGCTTAGGCTGGATGACATCGTGAACATCGGGATCGGCCTTCCGGAAATGGTCTCGCGCCACGCCCGCAAGAACGGGATGCTGGACAACATCACCCTGACGGTGGAGTCGGGAAGCGTCGGAGGCTTTCCGGTGTCCGGCGAATACTTTGGAGCGATGATCGGCGCTGCTTCCGTTTACGACATGGCCAACCAGTTTGACCTGTATGACAACGGCGGGCTGGATGTCTGCTTCATGGGTGCCATCGAGGTGGATGAGAAGGGAAATGTTAATGCCCACCGCAGCGACGGCGCATTTGCGGGAATCGGCGGATTCGCCAACATCACGGCGAAAACGCCAACCGTGGTCTTCTGCATGTCATTTACCGCAAAAGGGCTGGAGGTATCTCAGAAAAAGGGCATCGTGACGATTGAGAAGGAGGGAGAGATTCCCAAATTCGTGAAGAAGATCCGGACCATCAGCTTTTCCGCGAAGCGTGCGATCCTGAACGGTCAGAAGGTGCTCTACGTGACGGAGCGCTGCGTGTTCCGCCTCACGCCCAGAGGCCTGAAGCTGATCGAATCCTATCCGGGGATTGATGTGAAGAAAGATATCCTTGACAAGCTGCCGTTTGAGGTGGAGATGTAGGCACTGTCAACAAATGTCTTTCGAATCTGCCTGTCTTTCAGAAGTATGAGTGTACCAGGCAAAAAGTTTTTACATCGCAAAGCTATGGCGGGGAAAATGAACAAGATCGTTCATTTTCCCCGCCATCATCGACTTTCGATAATCGCGTCTGCTGCTCTCAGCTGGCCGCGTCTATTTTACGTTATAGCCAAGAGAGTTCCAGAAAGGAGCAGGATTCTCGTTTTCCAGCACACTGTTATTCACTGATTTCGCGGCATGGTCTTCTTTCCCGTTCCTCACTTCGACATGCGTGTGTGAATTGCTGACTGAGCTGACTCCTCTCCATCCCTGTGTCCCAAGCAGGTCCCCTGTCTTAATCACCTTTCCGACATAGACAGCTTCCGGATTGGAATGAAGGTAGAGCACGGTTTTATTATGGTCCTTATTATAAACGGCAATGGTGGAAAGCCCGTTGCTCCCGCTGGCCCCATTCTCGACTCTGATCACTTCTCCATCTGCAAGCGCATAGATAGGGCTTCCGTCTTTCAGACGGATATCGATTCCCTCATGGCGGCCTGGTATGTCAGATCCGTATCCGTCAAACCCGCAGATGATGGCAGCTTTGGAATTCTTGTAAAGTGCTTCACTGAGGTTTTTTCTGGACGGATCGGATTGCTGCGCCGCAGTGCCGGTATTGCCCGTATTTCCTGTTGTCGTTGTTGCCGACATATCACTCAGTTTCACTTTTGTGACAGCCGAATACTTGCTGTATTGTTTCTTCCCATCCGTCATAGTATATGCGCGGACCCGGAACTTATATTTTTTGCCTGTTACCAGATTCCCGACAGTCAGCGTGGTATCTTTCGTCTTTGTTTTTTTCCAGGAAGTCCCTTTTACTTTATATTCCAGATAATACCCTCTTGCCTCCGGGCTTTTTGTCCATGTCACCGTCACGGTACCATTACCGGTCTGAAGCGCGCTTGCTATCTGGGGTGCTGTGGGTGAGGCCGCCTGTACAGTGAACACCATGCACAGAATCATTGCAAAAAGCAGGCCTGCTGATAACAGACTTTTTCCGGTCTTTCGCATTGTCAGTCTCCTTTCGTTTTCCTCATCACAGATGTTGGTTTTCAGCTTCTTCTCACGACGATCCTGCAGTCTTTACTGCGTGGCTGCTGATATACCATCACTGCTTATCATCCATTTTATCACACAAGATCGCAATTCTCCTAATTTTTGAAAGAATGAATCGGCGCCGGAATCCTTCCCTTCCTGTTCACGAAATCCTCGCACCCGAATTCATTGACCGGCATGATCGGCGCGTGTCCGAGCAGGCCGCCGAATTCCACGTTCTCCCCGACTCCTTTCCCGATGACCGGGATCAGACGGACAGCCGTCGTCTTCGCATTGACCATACCGATCGCCATCTCATCCGCGATGATGCCCGCGATCGTGGACGCCTTCGTACTGCCGGGGATCGCAATCATGTCAAGGCCCACCGAGCAGACACATGTCATAGCCTCAAGCTTCTCCAGGTGCAGTGCGCCCGCCTCGACTGCGTCGATCATTCCCTGGTCCTCCGACACCGGGATAAATGCCCCTGACAGTCCCCCGACATAGGAGGACGCCATGACGCCGCCCTTCTTCACCTGGTCATTCAGCAGGGCAAGAGCTGCGGTCGTACCCGGCGCGCCTGCGTATTCCACGCCGATCTCGTGCAGAATGTCCGCGACGGAATCGCCGATGGCCGGCGTCGGCGCGAGCGACAGGTCGATAATCCCGAAGGGAACGCCAAGCCTGCGTGACGCCTCCTGCGCCACCAGCTGGCCGACCCTCGTCACCTTGAAGGCTGTTCTCTTGATCGTCTCACAGAGCACTTCGAAGCTCTCACCGCGCACCGACTCGAGTGCAGTCTTCACGACGCCGGGGCCGGAGACACCGACATTGATCACCGTGTCTCCTTCCGTCACTCCGTGAAATGCCCCCGCCATGAACGGATTGTCATCCGGCGCGTTGCAGAACACCACCAGTTTCGCGCATCCCAGCGAATCCTTCTCCTTTGTGAGCTGCGCGGTCTCCAGGATGATTCCGCCCAGCAGGCGGATCGCGTCCATATCAATTCCTGTTCTCGTCGAACCGACATTAACCGAGGAACAGACAAAGTCCGTTTCTGCCAGCGCTCTGGGAATCGCTCGGATCAGATCCTCCTCCGCTTTTGTCATTCCCTTCGACACTACCGCTGAAAACCCGCCAAGGAAGTTCACTCCGACCTCTTTCGCGGCAAGGTCAAGTGTCTGCGCGATGGAGACATAGTCCTCCGGACAGCTGCATGCGGCCGCCCCGACAAGGCCGATCGGCGTCACCGAGATCCTCTTGTTGACAATCGGGATCCCGTACTCCTTCGCAATGTCATCACCGACCCTGACAAGATTCTTCGCCTGCGTCGTGATCTTCCGGAATATGTTCTCCCTCAGCGTCTCAAGATCCGACGAAATGCAGTCCAGCAAACTGATCCCCATCGTGATCGTCCTTACATCCAGGTTCTCCTGGGTGATCATCCGGACCGTTTCCGCCGCTTCCAGAATATTAATCATGTTGTTCCTCCATCAGATCCTGTGCATGGCGTTGAAGATATCTTCGCCCATCACACGAATAGACAGACCCATGCCTTCACCGAGAGCAGTCAGGTCGTCCGACATCTGTCCTGAATCAACTGTCGAGGCCGTCGGGTCCGTGACCATCATCATATTGAAGTAGCCCCCGACGATCGTCTGGGAGATATCAAGAATATTAACATTATGATCTGCCAGATACGTGCAGACCTTCGCGATAATCCCGACCGTATCCTTGCCAATCACGGTAATGATGACTTTCTTCATGATCGTTTCCTCTTTCTACTGCTGTGTCTGTGTTTATTTCTGCGCCTGCCCTCGCGGCTGCCTCCGCGGCGATTAGTTTCCTTTAGCGCAAACTTCGCCGCGTCTTGTCTTGCTTCTGCGCCTGCTCTCGCGGTGATTAGCTTCCTCTGGCGCAAACTTCGCCGCGTCCTGCTTTATTTCTGCGCCTGGCGGTCAAAAACTCAGCATCTCCATGGGATGCTCTCTGCTCGCAACGCGGATGGGGATATCCCCCTCCCTGTAAGGGCAGTTCGGATCCATCGCAAGCTCAGAGATCACCGTCGCATATGCCAGGTCCGCATAATTGTTCGTCTTACTGAGATGCCCGAGATAGACCGTATTCATGTGGTCGTTCAGAATCTGTGACAAAAGCATGGCAGAAGAAAGATTGGACAGATGCCCCTTCTCCCCCATAATCCTGCGCTTAAGCGGATACGGATAAGGACCGGCCTGAAGCATATTCTCGTCATGGTTCGCCTCGATTAACAGCACATCAAGGTCACGCAGATGATTCACCGTATATCGGTTGAAACAACCCATATCCGTTGCGACTCCGGCAGCCTTTCCCCCTGACTCGATCCGGTAAGCGACCGGCTCGGCAGCATCATGGCTGGTATGAAATGCCTCAACCATCATGTCACCGACCTGAAAAGGCCGATCCGCATCAATCGGATGAAAAAGCTTTTCCTCTACATTTCCAAGAGGTGAATACCTCAGAATCTGCCGAATCGTCCCTGCCGTCGCATAAACGGGAATATGTGCCTTCCGGCTCAGCACACCGAGCCCGGCAATGTGATCACTGTGCTCATGCGTGACCAGGATGGCCGTCAGATCCTGCACGCTGCGGCCAATATCACGCAGCGCATCCGTAATCCTTTTGCATGATATTCCGGCATCAATCAAAACAGAACACTGATCCGTTCCAATATAGATACAATTCCCGCTGCTTCCGCTGGCGATGCTGTAAAAGTCCAAGTAAGTGTCCTGCTTTCTATGTGATAGGGAAAAAACCTCTTGTCTCCAGAGCTTCATCTATCTGCCGGAATGTATTCTGTATGTTTTCAGATGAATTGTCAATCGTCAGTGTGCAACATTCCCGGTAGTTCTCTTCAGATCTCTGACTCTTAAGCAGATCCGTAATCTTCTCATCCGAATATCCTCTGCTTTTCTTCAGACGTTCCCTTCGAACCACCTCATCCGCATGGATATACCAGATCTCATCACAGATCTCACCATAATTGTCTTCCAGAAGAAGCGCCGCTTCAATCACGATGAGCGGGCGACCGGTAAAGCTTTCGCAATATTCGTGTATCAATTCTCTGACTCGTCTCTTCACCGCCGGATGTATGATCCGGTTCAGAGTTCTGAGAAGCTCCTCATCCGAAAATACTTTCCTTGCCACGGCACTCCGGTCGAAGGTGCCGTCTTCGTTCAAAAGCGATTCATCCCGGAAGAGCTCCCGCATCGGTTCGTAACATTCCTCCCCCGGCTGCTGCAGCTGTCTGGCCACTTCATCACACTCTATCAGGAAGGCGCCGTATCGCTCCCGAAGATAGCACAAAACCGTGCTCTTTCCTGTTCCGACTCCCCCCGTAATCCCCAGAATCATGCTTCTCTCCGCCTGTCATTGCTGTCTCAAGGCTTCCTGGGCGGGGATTTCATCACAATCTGACTCTTTCCCCGCATGCTGCGCGCCGCCTGCTGCCTGCCATCGCCATCCGCCGCATTCTCAGTGCGCCTCGAACCAGCTGTCACCCTCGTGCATGTCGATTTCCAGCCGCACCTTCATGTCCGCGGCGCCCTCCATCTCCTCGCACAAAATCTTCTTCACCACCTCGACCTCATCCACATCCGCCTCCACCAGCAACTCATCGTGAACCTGCAGGACGAGACGCGATTTCAGACCCTCCGCGCGCAGGCGGTGGTCCACCCCGATCATCGCGATCTTGATAATATCCGCGGCGGTGCCCTGGATCGGCGCGTTCATCGCGACCCGCTCACCGAAAGAACGCCGCATGAAATTTGACTCCTTCAGCTCCGGAATCGGCCTCCTGCGCCCGAACATGGTGACACACCAGCCCTGCTCCTTCGCGGTTTTCACCGCCTGATCCAAAAACTCCTTGATCCCGGGAAATGATCTGAAGTACTGCTCTATAAACGCTGCCGCTTCCTTCCTTGTGATGGACAGTCCCTGGCTCAGGCCAAATGAGCTGATGCCATACACAATCCCGAAATTGACGGCCTTCGCGTTTCTGCGCAGCTGGGGAGTCACCTCCTCCAGCGGAACATGGAACACCGAGCTTGCCGTGATCGCGTGGATGTCCTCCGCGGAATTATATGCCTCGATCAGCGCCTTGTCCCCGGACATATGCGCCAGAACCCGGAGTTCTATCTGCGAGTAATCCGCATCGACAAACTTCGATCCGTCCTTCGGCACGAAAACCTTGCGCAGTTCCCTGCCAAGCTCCGTCCGAACCGGAATATTCTGGAGGTTCGGATCCGTCGAGCTGATCCGCCCTGTCGCCGTGATTGTCTGATTGAACTTCCCGTGAATCCTCCCGTCCTCAGCGATATACGCGGACAGCCCCTCCGCGTATGTTGAGCGAAGCTTCGTCAGCTGGCGGTATTCCAGGATGTCCGCCACAATCTGGTTCTCCTCGGCAAGCTTCTCCAGCACGTCCGCCGCCGTGGAATATCCCGTCTTCGTTTTCTTCCCGCTGGGAAGGTGCAGCTTCTCAAACAGAATCACGCCCAGCTGCTTCGGTGAGTTGATGTTAAACTCCTCCCCCGCCTCCTCGTAAATCTGCTTCTCAAGACTGTCAATCCGTTCCGCAAGCCGGATTCCATAGTCATGCAGTTCCTGTGCCTTCACCAGGATTCCCTCACGCTGCATGCGGTACAGAACAAAGACCAGCGGCATCTCGATCTCATCAAAAAGTTTTGCCATCCCCTGGCTCTCAAGTTCCGCCCTGATCCCGTCCCTGGACTCCAGCGCGGCACGCGCCTGAAGGCAGGTGATCTCCATCCAGTCCTCCGACGAAAGATCCCTGTCCTTCTTCTTTCCAAACAGTTCAACGCGCGACTTGATCATCCTGCCCGCATACGTCCCCGACAGGAAATCATAGGTATACGCGCCCTGCAGCGGATTCAGCAGATAAGCACCTATCGCACAGTCAAAGAACTTCCTCTCTACGGCCTCATTCACACATCCTGACTGAACTTCATCCATACATAGCGACTGTGTTTGAGGTATTCCATCCAGATAATACAGCTGCTCCTTCAGGTCAATCGCGCAGATTATCTCCACTTCATCCGTCAGCTTCCTCAGTGCGCCGGTGTCCGAGGTCTTCACAAATCCAGTCCGATTCCCGAAGGCAACGGCGTACCCGACCATGGCGTTGTCCAGCACGGCAATCTGCAGCCCGACCGTCCCGGCCTTCACCGCATCTTCCAGAAATGCCCCCACGTCCTCAACCATCTCGAACGCAGCCAGTTCTCCATATTCAGATACCGTCCCAGAATCAGAGTCAGTCCCGGTCTTTCCTGTAACCTTTGCACCTGCCTCCTTCGCCTGCATCCCCTCCGCAAAGCGCTTAATCATCGTCCTCAGCTGCAGCTTCTTGCACATCTCCAGCGCCTTCGGCGTATAGAGCGCAGCATGCTCCGGATCGAGCCGGGCCGCTGTCAGATCCAGCTCAAACGGCGCGTCACGGTCAATCGTCGCCAGCCACAGAGACAGCTGCGCATCCTCCCAGTAATCCCGCAGCGAATTCTGCGCGCGCGGCGGCTTGATCTCGTCAACATGGGCATAGGCATTTTCGATGGAATGGTACTGGGAAATGATCTTGACGGCGGTTTTCTCGCCGACCCCCGGAATGCCCGGGATATTGTCCGACGCGTCGCCCATCAGCGCCTTGACATGCACGAACTCCTGCGGCGTGACGAGATATTTCTCCTTCACGTCCTGAGCAAAATAATCCTCAACCTCGGTGCCGCTCTTCTTCGTCTTCGGAATCCGGACCTGCGTCCGGTCAGAGGCAAGCTGCAGAAGGTCACGATCACCGGAAATGATCCTCACGTCGAGCCCCTGCTCCTGAGCATGCTTTGACGCCGTGCCGATCAGGTCGTCGGCCTCGTATCCCTCCAGCATCATCAGCGGAACGCCCATGGCCTGGAGCATTTCCTTCATCACGGGGATCTGCTCGCGCAGCTCGTCAGGCATGGCGTGCCGCGTTCCCTTGTACGCCTCATATTTTTTGTGGCGGAAGGTCGGCGCGCTTAGGTCAAATGCAACCGCCAGGTACTGCGCATTTTCCTCATCCAGGACTTTGAACAGGATGTTCAGGAAGCCATACACCGCGTTTGTGTGCAGGCCTGTGCTGTTGCTGAGCAGCGGAACCCCGTAAAATGCCCGGTTCATGATGCTGTGTCCGTCAATCAGGATGATTTTCTCACTCATGGAAGCTCCCTCCCTGTTCATGCTCACGTTACAGGAACGCTGTTATTCGAATCCTCTGCTTATTTACTCTACAGTCAACTGATCTGACTGTATCGTCTCCGAAGCCTGGCCTTGTGCCTGGTCTGACTGAGCTGTCTCCGGAACCTGACTTTGTGCCTGATCGGACTGCGTCGTTTCCTGAGCCGGTTCCGGTACCGAACCCGGCGGCGAGCCGGCGGGGGCTTCCGTCTCTACGACCTGGATGATCTCCGTCCGGTGCCTGTCCTGATATCCGCCCGGCATCCGGAAGATTTCAAAAAACGCCGCGAAGATGCAGATCTCCGCCACCAGAATCACGCCCACCTTTATGACACGGTTCCGCTGCCTGACGCCCAGATACTCCCTCGAATGCTGCAGCCTCGTACGGAGCTTCCTGGCATAATTGTAATCTCCCTTCTCATCCACGTTGCTGAGCGTGCGGTAGATCGAGAAGTAGATTTCCAGCTCGCCGAAACAGTCCGGGCAGCCCTGCACATGATCCAGGAATTCCTCCAGCTCACGGTCAGACAGATACCCCTCCAGGTATGGTCTGATCAGCTGCTGCGCCCTTACACAATCCACACTTGTCCCCTCTCCAATTTCTTACAGTGCTTCCTGGTGCTGATACAATCTCATCTGACAAGGCAGTATTTCGACTGCTTTGATTTCTGACTTACAGATGCCAATCTTATTGGCTATATGTAAATCTGTTCTCTTTTCTGGCCAGAGTTCTTTCCAGTACTCCAGAAGCACGCAGAATCAGCAATTCTCTCAAGAATGTGTATCCTTCGTGATTATACCCTATCAGTTCCGGAAATGCCACCACAGCCGGAGTGCAGTTTCCCTTCCGCCGTGCTATAATGGTTCAGGAATATGGAAAGATCGGAGGGATGACGGATCATGGCTGACTACAAAGACATCATCAGGCTGCTTACCAGCGGAGTACCGGACAACATACAGCAGCTCGTCGATGAGACACATCCCGCCGACGTTCTGGAAGCAGTCCAGGAAGAAGCCGGCGGAAACTATAAGTATCTGCTCGCGCTGCCGGACGACTTCCTCGCGGATGTCATCGACGAAGCGGACGACGATGACAAATACGACATCCTGAAGGTCATGGAGCCGGACCGGACACGGTCCGTCCTGAACCGGATGAGCGTCGACGAGATCGCCGACCTGATCCAGGAGCTGGAGGACGATGACCGGGACGCAGTCATTACCTCTCTCCTGCGCGGCCGGACGAAGACCGCCGTCAGCAAACTGCTCAAATACGACGAGGATACCGCCGGCGGTATCATGACGACTCAGTTCATCGCGATCTACGCGTCGAACACCGTCATGAAAGCCCTCAACTACCTCAAGACCGAGGTGGACGCGGAGACCTCCTACTACATGTACGTCGTAAAAAAAGAAGACTACACCCTGCTCGGCGTCGTCTCCCTCCGCGATCTCGTTATGGCACCCTTCGACACACTGATCGAAGAAATCATGAACACCAACGTCATCTCGGTCAACGCGAACCTCGACCAGGAAGACGTGGCGGATACATTTTCAAAATACGGATATCCCGCCCTGCCCGTCGTGGACGACAACGGGAAGATGATCGGAATCGTCACGGTTGATGACGTCATCGATGTCATCAACGAAGAGGCGACCGAGGACATCTACCACATGGGTGGTGTCAACAAGGAAGAGAAGATCGACGGCACGGTGCTGGAGGCAGTCAAGAGCCGCCTTCCCTGGCTCGCGGTCAACCTGGTCACCGCGTTGCTGGCGTCCACCGTCATCGCGCAGTTCAACGGCACCATCGAGAAGATCGTCGCGCTCTCCGCCGTCATGACCATCATCTCCGGCATGGGCGGAAATGCGGGCACCCAGTCTCTCACCATGGTCGTGCGCGCCCTCTCCCTGAATGAGATCGACAAAGACAACGGCAGGCTCATCCTGCGCAAGGAGATTCTGGCAGGCCTCCTGAACGGAGCCGCCATCGGCGCAATGGTCGCCTGCATCGCGTTGTTCTACCATTTCAATCCATGGTTCGGCCTGATCGCCGGCATCGCCATGGTGCTGAACATGGTCTGCGCAGCCCTCGCCGGCTTCCTGATCCCGATCCTGCTCGAGAAGATGAACATCGACCCGGCGCTCGCATCAAGCGTATTTGTGACGACCGTCACCGACTGCCTCGGGTTCTTCTTCTTCCTGGGCCTTGCCACTCTGACGATGCCACTTTTGTTCTAATGCCTGACTCCGACAGGCAATTGTACGCCCATTCTTTTCAGGACACACAAAAACTGCCGGCAGACACCCTGTACCTTCCGCACAGA
>ONVT01000262.1 GCA_900321365.1 uncultured Eubacteriales bacterium
CAGTTGGTAGAGCACCTGACTCTTAATCAGGGTGTCCAGGGTTCGAGCCCCTGAGGGTGCACGGAGGGAGTACTGATCTTGCGATGAAATCGCGGGGTTGGTGCTTCTTTTTATGTGTGATATGCACGGTTTTTAGCGCTGATACTACTGCAATTCTGTGCGCTTTGAACAGCCTTCCGCTTATCTCAAAGCCTGTCTCACAGCACCCCGAACAGGGAAGTGAGGTCAGCATCTTCGATAATGCGGCTGCTCCTGCAGTCGGCGTTTGCGAGCATGCTTTCAACGCGGCTTTCGAGCGTCACGTCGATGAACCGGTCCACATCGATTCCGCGGAGATTAAAGAAGAAGAATGGATTCTCGTCAAAGCGGACACCGATTCCATACATCGCGGCCGCGACGTGCTTGCACATCAGGGCCCAGTCCGGGCAGCTGCAGTTGAAGCTGATCTCCCGGGGCGTCGGGAACAGTCCGCCGTCTCCGGTGAACAGCTCCTTCAGCTCCTCCGGAAACTCGCCGTTGACCAGTTTTTCCATATTGCTGATCTTCCTGCCGCATTTCTCGATGATCTTCTGGCAGTTCTCCTCCGAAAGAGGGCTGATCCGGATCTCTACCTTATATGGCGTTTTCCGGCTGCCCTGTACGCGGGCAGTCACTCTTCCCTTCGCAATCTTCAGATCCACTACCGTTCCGGAGCGGACGTATGTTTTCCCGCGTTCGATCCGACTCGCGTAATCCGCGTAGCGCTCCAGATTCTCGCACCACGCCCTGCCCCACCAGCTCACACAGATGTCTCCGCGCCGGTTCACAGGAACGGCCGGCTCCAGTGCCTTTCCCTTTTTCGCTGCACTTTTTGTGCTTTCCGCCGCGCGGCGGCGCAGCTCCTCAACCGACGGCTGCGAGAATTTTCCAATATTCCAGTATCTGCTCATATTTATCCCCATTCCGCTGACGTTCCGTCGGCGTCAAAAAATGTCATGAAAAAGAATCTTTCACACTATGGACTCCTGTTTCCCTTCCTTCAGACGTAGCGGGCAGTTGGCTATGTAAGGTTTTTCCCTGGCACAATCGAAGAAAAGGCAGGCAATATGTATTAAGTAATATATGTGCAGGGACTTAGCATCAAAGAATAATCTTCAGCGAAATCGCTGCCTGCCCGGATAATAACAGTATTCAGCACAATCATCACCTGCACCGGCTCAGACCGACAGCCTCATCAGATCCATCAGCTCCTTGTTCCCCATCTCCGTGATCCAGTTCTCGCCGCCGGCGCCGATCACGTTCTCAGCGAGCTCTTTCTTGCTGTTGATAATCGCATCGATCCGCTCCTCGATAGTGCCTTCGCAGACAAGCTTGTGGACGATGACATTCTTGTCCTGGCCAATCCGGAATGCGCGGTCTGTCGCCTGATTCTCCACCGCCGGATTCCACCAGCGGTCAAAATGAATAACGTGATTCGCGGCGGTCAGGTTCAGTCCCGTGCCGCCGGCCTTGACGGAAAGAATCATGTAGGGGATGTATTCCTCTGAATTGAATTCCTCCACCATCTCCGTACGTCGCTTTATTCTGGTCCCGCCATGCAGCACGAACCCCTTGCAGCCGAAGATCTTCTCCAGATAAGCGGACAGGAATTCCGTGATCTCTTTGTACTGTGTGAATACAAGAACCCGCTCCCGCTTCTCGCTGATGGTCTCGCAGATCTCGCGCAGCATCCCGAATTTTCCGCTCTCCTTCGGGTCAAACCCGTCAAGCCCCAGGAACTGGTCCGGATGATTGCAGATCTGCTTCAGCTTCGTGATGGTCGCCAGCACGATCCCGCGCCGCTGAATTCCGCTGATATTGTCGTCCGACAGGATCATTTCCAGCGCATCTACCTGCTTGCGGTAAAGCACGATCTGCTTCTTCGTAAGGCCAACATAATCTACCTGTTCCAGCTTGTCCGGCAGGTCGGAGATGACCATCTTGTCCGTCTTGAGTCTTCGCAGAATGAATGGTGACACCATGTTTTTAAGTCGCTGATATCCTTCCGGATGGCTCTCGAGCTGCTTCGCGAACACATTGAACTCATCGGAGGTTCCAAGCAGTCCTTTGTTCAGGAAGTCAAAAAGCGACCAGAGGTTCGTGAGGTCATTTTCGATGGGAGTACCGGTCAGCGCAACTTTCTGACGCGCTGTCAGCTTCTTGATGGCGCGCGTCTGCTTGGTCCCGGGATTCTTGATCGCCTGCGCCTCATCCAGGATCAGCGCGTCCCACTGGATCTCTCTCAGCGCGTCGAGGCGGTTCACCATTCCATACGTTGTGATTGTCAGAAATGCGGCCGCGTCCACGATCATCGCCCTGAGGACGTCTGAAGGCTGCCCGTGCAGGATGGAGACGGATATCTTCGGGGCGAAGCGCTCTGCCTCCCTCTGCCAGTTGCCCAGCAGAGAGGCGGGAACAATGAGCAGCACGCGCGCATCTTTATTCTGTTTCCGCATCTTGTCGAGCCAGGTCAGCACCTGGAGGGTTTTGCCAAGTCCCATGTCATCCGCAAGGCAGGCGCCGAACCCGAGGCTCTGCATGTACATCAGCCAGTTGTATCCGGTTTTCTGGTAGGGACGCAGCTCGGCACGGATGGTAGACGGCACGGTTTTCTGTTTCAGGGACGCGGGCTGACGCAGACGGGCGAGAAGATCCCCCAGCCATTTTCCGTTTGTAATCCGGATGTCGCCGTCGATGTCCACATCCTCCGCGATGCCGGTTTCCATCCTGAGCGCCTGCAGGATGGACAGATCGCCTTTATTCTTCTCGACTTCCTCCAGCAGCGCCTCCAGCCGGGCATGGTTCACTTCGACCCAGCGGCCCTTCAGGTAAGCCAGGCCGTCTGTCTGCTTCAGGAGATTGTCGATTTCCTCTTTTGTAAGCGGAATTCCATCCACGCTGAGCTCAGGCTTCATCCGGATCAGCGAGTCGCCGTCGAGCATGGAGGGCCTCTCTTCTCCAAGCTTTACATTTACGGAAAGGCCTGCGTATCTGCGCTTCCACCAGTTCGGGACGCGGCAGATGATCCCGCAGCCCTCAATCTGCGGAACGTCCTTCAGGAACTCAAATGCCTCTTCGGCTGTAAAACGCAGGGGATGGAACATTTCGCCGGAGGCGACAATCTGACCGACCAGCTCTGAAACCTCCGATGCCTGGTTCAGGCAGGACAGGAGTGTGAGAAGTCTTCCGCGGTCGTGCCGGAACTCCTCCAGCGCGTAGCTGAGCGGCATATGGCGGATAACGCCATCTTCGGTTTTCGTCGCGTAGGTCGCGAGAAACGCGAAGGGCACCGGCTCATCCTTGTCGCTTTCCACCAGGTGGAAAAAGACCCGCTCCGGAACGCGCAGCTTCTGACTTTTCTCGGCCAGGAACATCTGGACCGTTCCCTGGTAGGCGGAAATCTCTTCCGAGAATTCTTCGTTCAGGAGGGAAAACAGGCGGCGCAGATATGCGTCCGTGATGTATTCGGTGCCGAGGCCGAACGGGACAGAATTCAGGAGTCTCCCGGAGGTCTCGTAAGACAGCGAAACTTCCGTGTTCTCCCTCGCAAGCTCAAGCTCGGGCATGTCGGTCAGCGCCTTCATGAATTCCGTGGAGACCTGCCGGAGAAATGCGAGAGAGGTGCTCTCAGCTTTTGCGGGGTCAGAAAAGCCCAGCGAGAAGAGCGCCCGGGCGCGGTTCTCCTGGAACTGTTTTTTCAGGGTCTCTTCCGCATCGTCCAGCACCCACTCGGGGTGGTCGATCCGGAAGGATGTTTTGGTAAAGACGAACTGCAGACGCGCCGGCGCGGCCGGTTTTGGCGCGGGCACGATGGCTTTCTTTGCTGACACATCTGTTTTCGCTGCGCTCGTGGCTGCTCTCTTTGTTCGCACGGGTGCTTTTGCTGCGGGTTTGGCTGCGGGTTTGGCTGGCGGCATGGATAGTCCCTCCTGGGCAGAATTGATAGGTATATATTACCATACCAAAGAGCAGGGATTCCATAGAAACTACAGTGCGGCAGCATATAAAATCTTCTTTCTCCTGCGATGCCTGCACCATCTTGCCTTCCACGCCGCGGCCGGGTGAAAACTCTGGTCTTCGTTATTCTCATTTTTCGCAGGCCATGACATCTCCCACTGCATTTACAACGGGTTCTGTTTTAATGCTTAAATTTATTGACGTTTTCATATATTTCAAGTATAATTTTGTCTATAATCATCATAGGAGGTATTCAGCATGGGCCGCAGGGCAGTTTCAGTGCTCCCCCAGACACAGAGTCTTCTATCACAGATGGGTGAACAGATCCGTCTGGCGCGTCTGCGGAGACATCTTCCCTCTGAATTGGTCGCAGAACGAGCTTATATTTCCCGGCAGACACTGACCGCCATCGAAAAAGGATCCCCTTCTGTCGCAATCGGAGCCTATGCGGCTGTCCTGCATGCCTTGGGTGGACTTGAGCAGGATTTGCTTATGATTGCAAAAGATGACGAACTCGGAAGAAAGCTGCAGGATCTGGATCTCCCACAGCGTCTCCGCGCACCTCGGGTCAACAGAGAGGAAACATGGTAATGGCTGCCGCAAAAAGGATCTATGTCTATGAAAACTGGATGGGAACCGAACCATCCCTGATGGGCTGCCTGTATACCGAAACTCTGAGAGGAAAAGAAGTTATATCCTTCGAGTATTCCCCGACCTGGTTGACCAATCATCCCGGACTTCTGATCCTGGATCCGGACCTCCAACTCTTCAGCGGCCGCCAGTTCACACCCCTGGATAAAGCAATGTTCGGGATTTTCTCTGACTCCTGCCCGGATCGATGGGGGCGTTTGCTGATGGCCCGCCGTGAAGCAATCCTGGCAAAACGGGAAAACAGAAAGCCACGTAATCTTCTGGAAACGGACTATCTCCTTGGCGTCCACGACGGGGCAAGAATGGGTGCTCTCCGCTTCTCTCTGCAGGAGGGCGGTCCCTTTCTCTCCTGTGAAAGCGATATGGCAGCTCCTCCGTGGACAACACTCCGAAGCCTGGAAACAGCATCTCTGCAGTTTGAAAAGGATCCTGATGTCTATAACAACCGGTGGCTTCAAATGCTGCTGGCGCCTGGCTCTTCCCTCGGGGGCGCACGTCCGAAAGCCTCTGTCAAAGCGCCG
>ONVT01000257.1 GCA_900321365.1 uncultured Eubacteriales bacterium
ACATCCAGGATGGTTTCCATGATGGTCTCCAGACCGATCATGTACTCCTCGTACCAGCCTTTGCGGAAGCCGGAAATGACAAAGCATACGGCGCCGCTGATCAGGCCTGCGACAGTGGTATCGAACGCGATCAGAAGAGAACTTGAAAGGGTGCTCGTGTCGCCCTGTCCCAGCGCGATGAGGCCGGGGCCCAGCGGGATCAGGGTACCCATCAGACCGAACATCGGAGCGACTCTGGATGTCAGGTCGGTGATCTTCACGATCTTATTGTATCTCATTTCTTCATCCGCGATCAGCTGCCGGGCCAGCGCTTCCCGGGTGTCGTCCGGATAGGATACTCTGTTGATGAGTTCTCTTGCGGCTTCCTTCTGGCGTGTCAGCAGGCTGCTCTTTTCGATGGCGTCTTTCATCTCCGCAGTGGTTTTTCCCTGGAGCTGATCGACCAGCTCCGGAATATTCATTTTCAGAGACTTGCGCTCTGTAAAGACCTCTGCGATGATGCTCCCCAGCATCAGGATCGTCAACAGGATCAAAAGGATCAGGATGATGATCGTAGGGATCTGCAGTGAACTGCTGACTGCTCTGAGTATTGCTTTAACGACTTCTGACATTGCATATCCTCCCGTGAGTTATCACTTATCTGTATCTAAAAGCAGGTCAGGCGGTGCGCCCTCTTCCCGCAGTGTTACGGAATCTTCTTTTCCGGATCAATGATCCTTTCTGCGCGGGATCGGCAGTTTCCGTTTCTTTGCCTGTGTTCCCGCCGCAGCCGCGCCGGCAGCCTTTGCGCCGTCCTTTGCAGCCTTTTCCGCGGATCTTCCGAAGAGCTTCTTTCCTTCTTTGCCTTTGCCGGCATCGGATTTCGCCGCATTGCCGTCACCCGATCCTGCCGAACCGTCTCCGCCGAAGCCCAGAGCCCTCGCGATCTGCTCATTCACCGGCCCCATGTCGCTGCGGTATTTCCGGATCCGTCCGACCGCGCCCAGTCCGCATGCCGCAACCGCGACTGCCGCAGAGCTTGCTGCCGGTCCAAAGTCCACGGTGGGATCCTCTATCTCGATGGGGTTTTCCCTGCCGTTATCCTGATCGTCGGGAAGCACGTCATCAAGCGTCGAATCGTTCTGCTGCGATTCCTGTGTGGGCTCAATCGCCTGTCCCAGATGGACCTCTCTGACCGTGATGGATCTGTCCGGAGCATACGTCTCTGTCGGGACCGTGGATCCTGTGGTCACCGGAGGAACTGTGGAGGACCTGGTTGGATAGTGGCCTCCGCCGCCATTTCCGCCGTTATTGTTGTAGGTGTATTTCTTGGTAATGGAGAACGTCCTTGTGATCTCTCCCGTGTAGTCGCCCTTGCCTTTGATCGTCACCTTGGCATCGTTACCAACGTTTTTATTATTGGAATACTCGATGGTGTAGTCCTTGCCTTCCTTGAGGGTCTTGTCACCATACTTGACGACGAACTTCGGCTTGACCTCCTTGCCGTTGTTGTAGTAAGCGATCTCTTTTTTGATGACCCGGGTCTTATCGCTGTCGAGGTCTTTTTTGGAAGGCTTCTTTTCGGTTGTTGACTTTGTGGTGGATTTTTTGGTTGTAGACTTCGTAGGTTTAGTCGTAGGTTTAGTCGTAGGTTTAGTCATAGGTTTAGTCGTAGGTTTAGTCGTAGGCTCTACTTCTCCGCTCGTAGTTCCTTCTTTTCCACTGTTGCTTTCTTTGACAGTTAAAGAAAACTTGCCCTCTTTCAAAACTTCTATTCCTGCTTTAGTATCATCGGACTTCGGGGTGACTTTGATAATGCTGGAATCACTTGAAGTCCATGTGATTGTTCCTCGAACATCCTCAAAATTGTTTTTTGAGAAGAAACTATCTCCTTGTAATTCACAGTTCAGATCCTGTGTATCCCCTTTTTTTGAAACTGAAATAGGCGGAGTAATATTGATATCTGAGATAGGTGAATAATCATCCTCCATGGTGATTGGAACAGCCCCGGAAATCGAAGTCCCCTTTTTCCATATACTCCCATCCTTTGTATAAACATTCAGATCCTTGTCAATCGCATAGTCACTAAAGTCTTCTGAAATCCCTGCAAGTTCCTTAATCTTGTCAGTTTTATTCAATCCAGTTTTCTTTGCTATCTTTTCAAATGTAACAAGATCGGCAGTGCTTCCATCTTCCAGAGTTTGATCTGTCTTTTTTTCAAAATCGTCCCAGTTGTATTTTTCTGTATGACTCTTTCCGGATTTCAATGTAGCAGTGACAGAGATTTCATCCGCCGCATACACTTCATCCCAATCTACGCTTACGAGGACGGCGCATTGCAGCATGGCAATAGCGACTGCGCAGATGAGTGCCAGTATGCGGTGGTGTATCGGATTGTC
>ONVT01000255.1 GCA_900321365.1 uncultured Eubacteriales bacterium
ATCAAAGCTGTTTTCATCGAACAGTTCCTCTGCACATTGTCATTCATCACACCTGCGCTGCCTCTTTCTGCGCGAGCTTCAGATCATGCTCCGCCATCAGCGCGACGAGCTGCTCGTAGCTTGTCTTGAGGGGATTCCAGCCGAGCTTCGTCTTCGCCTTGGTAGGATTGCCCCAGAGGTTGACGACATCCGTCGGACGGAACCACTGCGGATTCACACAGACCAGCATCTTCCCGGTCTTCTTGTCGTAGCCCTTCTCATCAAGGCCGCTGCCCTTCCACTCCAGCTCGATTCCGTCATGCGCAAATGCCAGTGTTGTGAACTCGCGCACTGTATGCTGTACGCCCGTTGCGATGACATAGTCATCCGGCTCATCCTGCTGCAGGATCAACCACATGCACTCCACATAGTCCTTCGCATATCCCCAGTCACGCAAAGAATCCAGGTTGCCCAGCTCCAGATGATCCTGCAGGCCGCAGGCAATCCGCCCCGCCGCCAGCGTAATCTTGCGCGTGACAAAGTTGTCGCCTCTGCGCTCGGACTCATGATTGAAGAGGATCCCGTTGCAGGCAAAGATCCCATAAGCCTCGCGGTACTCTCTGATCATCCAGAAGCCATACTGTTTCGCGACCGCATAAGGGCTGTAGGGATGGAACGGAGTATTCTCATCCTGCGGGCACTCTTCGACTTTTCCATAAAGCTCTGATGTCGACGCCTGATACACTCTCGTCTTCTTCTCCAGGCCGAGGATATGCACCGCCTCCAGGATACGCAGCACGCCGAGCGCGTCGACATCGCCCGTATACTCCGCAGCATCAAAGCTCACCTGCACATGGGACTGCGCCGCCAGGTTGTAGATCTCATCCGGCTCCACCGCCTTCACCACGCGGATGATACTGGTGGAATCCGACAGATCGCCCTCGTGAATATGAAGCTTATTCTCCGCGAGCAGATGGTCGATCCGCGCAGTCGTGGAAACCGAGGAGCGCCGGATGATGCCATGCACCTCATAGCCCTTCTCCAGCAGAAACTCCGCCAGATATGATCCATCCTGCCCGGTGATTCCGGTAATTAATGCCTTCTTCATATTCCTTGTATCCTCCATCTCTTTTCTGCGCCTTCTCAGCTTCACAAATAACACTTTTGACGCTACAGCCCCAGCTTCCCGCGAATCACTCCCTGCAGTTCCTGCAGTCTGGCTTCCGCAGCATCACGGCCGGAACCCTTCACACTGTAATAAATCTTGATCTTCGGTTCAGTACCGGAAGGCCGGACCGCGATCCAGGAATCATCTTCCAGCGTGTACCGCAGTACATTCGACTTAGGCAGTAGACCAAAGATTCCTGTGTCCACATCCTGCTCATAGTCTACCACCTTTTTCGTTTCCGTAAAGGGACTCCCTTCCTGCCGCAGCTGAGCCATCATTCCGGCGATCCTCTCCAGCCCGTCCTTGCCCTTCAATGTGAAGCTGTCCAGAGCATCTCTATAGTAGCCATATTCCCGGTAGATCTCCTCAAGCCGGTCCGCCAGAGTCATCCCCTGCGCCTTGTACATCGCCGCCATCTCGCAGATCAGGAGAGAAGACACCACCGCGTCCTTGTCTCTCGCGTGTGTCCCGGCAAGATACCCGTACGATTCTTCATATCCAAAGAGGAAATCATAGTCACAGGCAATATCTTTAGAATCAGAGCCAGCACATGATGAGTTCTTTCTACCTGAGCCGATACAAACAGAATCCAGATTATCTAAACCGGATTTCTCTGAAGTAGTCTTCCGATTTTTTGCCGCTTCAAACTGCGTTATCTTCTCCCCAATAAACTTGAACCCTGTCAATGTATCAAAAACTGTAATCCCATGCTTCCGCGCGATCTCCGCGCCCAGTTCAGACGTGACCACCGTCTTGACCACCGCCGGTTTCTTCCCGGTCAGGTCCGTATTCGCGATGACATAGTCCATCAGAAGGGCTCCGATCTGGTTGCCGGTCATCAGCTGATATGAACTATTCTGTCGAACCGCGACGCCCACACGGTCACAGTCCGGATCAGTCCCAAGCACCAGATCCGCATCTGTCTCCTTCGCCTGCCCGATTCCCATCTCCAGTGCCCTGCGATCCTCCGGATTCGGACTGATCACTGTCGGGAAGTCCCCGTCGGAGATGGTCTGCGCATTGACATGAGACAGGCTGAGAAATCCCTCATCCTTCAGGATCTTCGTAACCGGGACATTCCCTGTCCCGTGCAGCGGCGTATATATTATTCTCAAATCTCTTTTAGCCTGTTCAGCTTCCGCATATATACTTTTCCGATCCGCTGCTGCCTCTCCGGCTTCCGCAAAACTTCTCTTGTGATCTGTTTCAGCCCTCCAATCTTCCGCACTCTTACTGCCTGTCTCAGCCTGTCCGTGCAGCCGGCTCTGCCTGCGTACCTCCTCCAGGAAGGCATCCGTAACATCCAGCATCTCGATCAGGTTCCTGTTCCCGGCAAACGGGATCTCCTTATAATCCGCAACCGCATTCACACAGGCGATAACCTCCTTCGCCTGATGCGGCACCAGCTGTCCGCCGTACTCGTCGTAGACCTTATACCCGTTGTATTCCTTCGGATTGTGTGAAGCCGTAATCATGACTCCCGCAACGCAGTTCCAGTATCTCGTACTGAAAGACAGCTGCGGCACCGGCCGTGCATGCGCATGCAGAAACACGCGGATCCCCATCGCGGAAAACACATCCGCCGTAATCCTGGCAAATGACTCCGAGTGATTCCTCGTGTCATAACCGATTGCAACGCCCCGCCGCTTCGCATCCTCTCCAAAGGCGTCCAGAAGATACCTGCCAAGCCCCAGGGTCGCCTTCCCCACCGTGTACCTGTTCATACGGTTCGTGCCGGCACCCATCACTCCTCGCAGCCCGCCGGTTCCAAATTCGAGATCACGATAAAACCGATCCTCGATCTCCTTCTGATCCGTGAGTTCAGCCAGCTCCTTCCGGGTTGCACTATCAAAGAATACGTCCGACTTCCAATATTTATATACATCCAGATATCCCATGAAACCACCTCAATAACATCTGCCACATCCGGTTTCCTTGCCGCCTGTTTAAATGAGTTTACGATAAAAGCCTCCATGTATTATCTTCCCATCATCGGGTTCCAATAACATGGAGACATGGTGTCAGGGTATTGTCCACACCGCACTTGCCAGGGCTCTCACGAATTCAGCAGGGTGAGCACCTCCTCGACGCTCTTCCCGCTCTTCATAATCGCATTGA
>ONVT01000252.1 GCA_900321365.1 uncultured Eubacteriales bacterium
CGCACAGGAGACGATGTCATCGATCAGGCGGCGGTCATTTCCGGTGATCGCGTCGAGCTGGGTCAGGCCGGACAGGAAGATCAGACTCTCCATGTCCGTCCAGCGGACCTCATCATGGGTGTTGTAGGTGGAGTTGCAGCCGGAAGGATCATGCATCACGACCATCCCGCCCAGCTCATACAGGGCAGAGCATACGCCCGACACATCCCCCGTATAGACCGGCAGGCTCTGCCATGTCTGTGTTTTCCAGGTTTCTGCTCTCATTCCTTGTCCTTTCCTGCCGGGACATCGCAAAGGCTCGGCCATCCCATCCCCTTTCTCGGGATGATCTGCTTATAGTCCAGAACTCTCCGGGAAGCCTCCTCGAGCAGGCTGCACAGAACCCGCAGTCCCTGATACCCCCACAGGCCGCCCCCCTCGATCATGTTGACAACGTGACCTGTCTGGCAGAACCACGCGGCCTTCTGGCCGAGAGCGATCACAGGACCTGTGTCCGCGGAATGATCCGGTGTGGGGATGGCCTGACCCCTGCCGTAGAGCACCATCTTCGGAAGAATCGTCGAAACCAGTTCAAGGTCCGGCGCATTTTTCTGAAGCCAGTCGAACGCTTCCTTCTCTTCCTCCAGAACCGCGTCCAGAAAAACACATTCCACGCGGATCTGGTGCGAGATCAGAAGCTTTGCGATCCCGAGCGGCCTGGAATGGGCAGTGTAATCGATCGCGACACCTGCCTGGCCAAGGACTCTGGACAGGTGGAACAGAGATTCTTCGCACAGTTCTTCCTGTCCGGCGAACCACGCTTCAGAGGGAGCGCTGAATCCGCATGCCTCAGCCAGCGCCAGAATCTGTTCTCTGATCTCTTCATAGGATACTGCCGCGGAAAGATATACATATCCGCGGCCCATCCGTTCCGACAGATGCCGGATGGCATCGCGGGCATTCGGATAAGTGCAGATGTTGACGGCAGCATCCCCCAGAGACAGGAAATCCTGAAAGGTTTCACAGTCCTGCAGCTGACGCACGTCATATCCCTTCGAAGAGAGCATAGTCACAAGCTCACTGTCCTGAGGAAACGGAACATCAGAACCGAGGATATTGACCCGCTCTCTGAGGACCGGGAGGGGCTCAACGGGCCCATACTCCGCCATCCTCAGCTTCATGTCCGGAGTGGGTCCTTCCTTCTGCCGGATACAGTCCATATACCCTTTTACAAAACAGATTTCCGGCCAGCGCTCTCGCAGCATCCGGAAGATGTAGTCCTCGTCACTACCGACAAAGATGTGCATGCAGACCAGAAATACGAACACGACAGGAGGTCGTATCGGAAGGTGTTCAATCACGTCCGATACTCCCTCGATGGTGATGGTCTCCAGGTTATCTGTCTGGACATCCCTCTCGCGGATCGTGACAGAGGAAAACCTGTCTGCGCAGCCCATCTCCGCCGCCGTCATGACAACACCCCTGAGGCAGTTGTCCGCGCAAACATAGATACTGTGGGACTGGGGAACAGTCATTCCGATATGGACGATATTCCAGGTGCCATGCGCGGGCGCATTGTACTCCAGGGAGCGGGGGAAAGGAGCCGGAAAGGATGCCTGAGCAATCCGTACCCGCTCACGGATTCCGCTTCCGGAGCCCTTCACTCTCTCCAGCATGGTTATTCTCCAGACCCTTCTTCATCCGTGATTACGTCTGAGTATGTCGTCTTGCTGGAAACACCTTCCAGTCTTCCGATCTTTCCGGACAGCGCCGAAATGAAATCCTGGGGCGCGTCGATCGCGACACTGATGATATTGATGTTCCTTTCGCGGTAAGGGATTCCCATTCTTCCGATGACATATTCGGATGCCTCGGAAAGGCAGGCGTTCAGCTTCGCGATTTCTCCCTTGTCTGATACGATGATTGACAGCAGTGCTACCCGTTTCTTCATGAGGTTTCTCCTTTCATACAACTCAGTCGGGGTGTCCCCCGCCTCTATAGGTGGTAGGTAAGATACTTTACTCAGTGGCGGATGACAAGTCTCCGCTCTGCTCCGGTCGGCGCTAAGCGCTCGTCCACTGGACGAGCAGCGCCCCCGGCTGAGTTGTGCCAGGCAAAAGCCTGATATAACTAACAGATCCTTGGAAGCAGTTCGTTTCCGGGCTGCGGCAGGTACGTCTGTGTTCCGATGGCAGTCTGCATCACGACGCGGCCCTTCTCGGATCCGGTGACCTTCCCGATCACGGCGGCTTTCTTCGAGTGCTCCCGGCCGCGCAGGATTTCCAGAACATGCTCCGTTTTCTCTTCGGGGACGATCATGACAAGCGTCCCTTCACAGGCAAGGTACATCGGGTCCAGTCCGAGCATGCCGGTCACGCCGCGGACAGCCGCATCCACAGGGATGGACTCCTGTTCCAGCAGGAAGCCGCATCCACTCTCCTGGGCGATCTCATACAGGACGGTTCCGACTCCGCCGCGGGTCGCGTCACGGATCACGTGAACATCAGGAACCTCCCGAAGCACCGCCTCCACGCTGTCCCACAGAGGGGCGCAGTCGCTGCTCACTTCGGCTTCGATGCCGAATTCGTCCCGTTCCAGAAGGATACAACACCCATGCCGCCCAATGTCACCCGTCACCAGGACGCTGTCCCCCGGGAGAGCGAATCTGCCCGAGGTTGAAACGTTATCCTGGATAAGTCCGACACCGGTCGTGGTAATGAAGACCCCGTCCACCTGGCCCTTTCCGGCAACCTTTGTATCACCCGCAACAATATTGACGCCGGCTTCCTTCGCGGTCACCTCCATGGAGCTGGCAATTGTTTCAAGCTGGTCAATCGGGAACCCTTCCTCGATGACAAATGCGCAGGTGAGATACAGAGGCTTTGCGCCCATGCACGCCAGATCGTTGACCGTGCCGCAGATAGAGAGCTTCCCGATGTTTCCTCCCCGGAAAAACCGCGGCGAAACGATGAATCCGTCTGTCGTCATTGCGATCCTTCCCTCCGGGGCAGGAAGGGTCGCGGCATCATCCGCGGTAAAGTATGGATTGGAAAAATGCGCCTGAAACACCTGTCCGATCAGCTCTGCTGTCTGCTTCCCTCCCGCGCCGTGCGCGAGTGTCACTGTCTTTCCCTTCAGGTCCATGCCTGTCTTCATCCTTTCTTTGAAATTATCGTTTTACTTCTGATACAGATAAAATGCGGAGCAGGCACCCTCGGAAGACACCATGCAGGCGCCGACAGGATGCTCCGGGGTGCAGGCTTTCCCGAAGAGAGGACATCCGTCCGGCGTGCAGGCTCCCTGCAGGATCTCCCCGCAGCGGCATCCTTTCGCTTCCCTTCCCTCCAGCTTCGGAAGACTGTACTTTCTGCGCGCGTCATAGTCGGCCCAGGAATCACGCAGCTCCATGCCCGAGTCCTTCATCACACCGATCCCCCGCCACCTCGCGTCGCAGGGCTGCATGTATCTGTCCACGATCGCCCTGGCCGCGGGGCTGCCCTCTTTTGTGACAACTCTCGGATAACAATTTACCAGGAACGGTTTTCCTTCCTGTGACTTTTTCACGATGACAGCCAGTGCCGTCAGAAGCTCCGCGGCCGTGAATCCCGCGACGACGCCGCTCATGCCGAGGCGGAGCATCTCTTCGCAGTCGGACAGTCCCTGCACCGCGCAGACATGTCCGGGATACAGGTAGGCGTCCGTCGTGTCCATCATGGCACGGTAGGCGGCAGGCATGGTCTTGTTCGCGCACAGGAGGCTGAAATTCTTCAGCCCGTCCGAGACCGCGCTCTCCAGAGCGATGCAGGAGGACGGCGTCGTCGTCTCGAATCCAACCGACAAAAACACGACCTCCTCATCCGGATGCTCTTTCGCATACGTCTCCGCATCCAGCGGGGAATAAACGACACGCACGGATGCCCCTTTTCCGCGGGCGGTCTGCAGGCTCAGGGAAGACCCCGGAACCTTGACGAGATCGCCGAAGGTCAGGATGGTGCATCCCTTTTCCAGCGCGAGCATAACCGCCTCATCGATGTAAGAGACCGGTGTTACACAGACCGGGCATCCCGGCCCCGAGATCAACTCGATATCCTCTGAGAGAAGGCTGCGGATTCCCTGACGGAAGATCTCATGGGTGTGTGTCCCGCACACCTCCATGATCCTGATCTTCTTTCCGTGATACCCCGTAATGATCCCGCGTGCTTTCTCAAGCGCATTCTGCGTACTCTTCTTTCTGCCGTCGTCCGTCATACCAGAAGACCCTCCATCAGGTCATTTGCCTCATCCTCCTCATCCTCCGTGATCTTCGCGATGGCGGCTCCAGCGTGAACCATCACATAATCCCCCGGGACAAGATCTGTCAGCAGCTGCGCCGACACCTGCCTCCGTGCGCCGGAAGCGTCCACAATGGCGCAGCCGTCGCTCACCCTGACTACTTTAGCAGATAATCCTACACACATAATCATGTCCTCCTGATAATCCGGTCTTCCGCCGGAAGACCATTATACTCGCAGCATTTCCTGTGCCGCGAGCGCCTGCCCAAGGCTGATGCCGCCATCATTTGGCGGGATCAGATGGTGGGTATATACCTTCATCCCGCCTGATTCCAGCTTTTCTGATGTCAGTTTCAGAAGCAGGGTGTTCTGGTAAACGCCTCCGCTGAGCACTGCCCGGTCCAGTCCTGAATTTTCTGACGCGGTGAGAAGGGAAGAAGCGATCATGGACGCAAGCGATTCATGGAACAGGTACGCAAGCTCGCCTGCCCCTCTCCCCATCCTGCGCTCTTCAATGATTTTTCCAAAGAGCAGATCAGTTGGGAGCGTCAGGAAGCCGTCCCCTGAGCGTGACGATCCTTTGTCTCTATCCTCACCGAAATCCGTTTCTGCCGTTAAAACGCATCCGTCTGCTTCCTCCCCGCATCTGACAATACGGTTGTGCCCTTCCTTCTTCAGGTACGCCTCAGCGGCAAACTGCAGCGATGTCGAGGCTTCCCCCTCAAAGGTCGACTCCCGGCAGATACCGAGACAGGCACTGACTGCGTCGAACAGCCTCCCCGCGCTGGTGGAGACAGCCGTGTTCATCCTCCTGTCAGCCATGAGGGAGATGGTCTTCAGCTGCGCGGCACTGCAGATCGAAAGCTCCTGAACAATCTGTGCCGCCTGATCATCCCCGTACAGGGAATGGATCATGGAGGCGGCGATACGCCATCCCTCACGTGCGGCCACATCGCCGCCGACCATCAGAAACGGCCGTATGCTCCCGATCCGTTCAAAATGTCCGCGGTCTGCCTTCATCAGCTCTCCGCCCCAGATGGTACCGTCCGTCCCCCATCCGGTTCCGTCGAAGGACGCGCCGAGAACCTCGCCGTCCAGGTCATTTTCCGCCATACAGGAGACAATGTGGGCAAAATGATGCTGCACCCGGATAAGCGTAATGCCGCGCTCTTTTGCCAGCTGCTCAGCGTACTGCGTCGAGTGATATCCGGGATGAAGGTCGCAGACAATGGCCTGCGCCTTCCTCTCGAGGAGCGTTTCCATCCGCCGGGCAGACTCTGCAAGCGCCCGGACAGACCTGGGATCCGCAAGGTCGCCGACATAGGCGGACGGATAAAACAGCGGCCCTATTCCAATGCAGAAGGTGTTCTTCAGCTCGCCGCCCGCCGCGAGCACCGTCTTTTCGTAATTGCCGCCGGTAAGAACCGGAAGAGGCGCATATCCCCTTGATCTCCGGATCATGTAGGGCTGAGCGCGGTCAAAATCCATGACAGAGTCATCGCATCGGATCCGGATCTTCCGGTCATGGGACAGGATCGCGTCCGCGAATCCGCCAAGCTCTCTCAGCGCCTCTTCATCATCCCGGCAGATCGGGGCACCGGACACATTCCCGCTGGTCATCACCAGGCTGTCCGGCATCCTGGTCTCGTCCGGAAAGTCAAACAGCAGCATCTGGACCGGCGCGTAGGGAAGCATGACACCGACCTTCGGATTCCCGGGGGCGATAGCCTCACACAGGTCTGACCCCTCTTTCTTCTCAAGCAGCAGGATCGGTTTCAGATGTCCGGTCAGGATCTTCCTCTGGGCTTCATCGACAATGCAGGAGCGCAGGACTGTCTCTTCGTCGCGCATCATCACCGCGAAGGGTTTGACCGGGCGATGCTTCCTCTGACGAAGGCGCGTCACCGCCTCCTGAGATGTGGCGTCGCAACACAGGTGGAATCCGCCGATTCCCTTCACCGCCAGGATCTTCCCTTCGGACAGCATCTTCCGGGCGAGACGAATCGCGTCATGGCCGCGCTCATCTCTTCCCAGAAGATAAACCTCAGGACCGCAGTCATTGCAGCAGACCGGCTGTGCATCATACCTTCTCGAGGAGGGATCCTCATACTCTTCCGCACACCTTGTGCACATGGGAAATTCCTTCATGCTGGTCCTGGCACGGTCATAGGGCAGCTCATCGAGAATCGTCAGCCTCGGGCCACACTGCGTACAGTTGATGAAGGGGTGAAGATACCTCCGGTTCCCCGGATCGAACAG
>ONVT01000251.1 GCA_900321365.1 uncultured Eubacteriales bacterium
TACAGATGTAAATGTGGCCGCTCAGTATAAAGCGGTGATTCCGACTGAGACAATCACCGTTCAGAATGCGACCATTGAGAACAGCGAGAATATCCCGGTAAATAATAACGACGATGGCACCGTCAGCGCAACGGTGAACAGCGGGACGACCGTCGTTCTCTCCGCGAATGAAGCGCCGGAGGGGATGGAGTTCGACCGCTGGGATGTGACATCACAGGAGGAGGTAAATACCTCCAGCAGAACCGAGCCGACCCTGGAGGTTGTTCTTGGAGCTGCCGATGTAAAGGTTGAGCCGGTGTATACCGCTGCTGCGGCATTTCCGACGGTGACATATTCTGAGCCCTCCGGAGGAACGATCGCTGAAAAGAAAGACGAATATGAGGAGAACGGGAAAAAGTATAGAAAGTATACCTATACACTGACTCCTTCCGAGGGATACCAGATCGACAGCTTCACCGCGAAGAAGGGGGATGCGGACGCGGATAACCTGAAGGTGTCAGATGACAGGACAACCCTGACCTTCACCACAGGTGAGGAAGAGGGCACCGTGACGGTTACAGTGGCTGCGTCACTGAGCAAAACCTATAAGCTGACGGTAAATGCCGGAAGCGGAAGCGGGTCCTATAAAGCCGGAAGTGCTGTGACGATCACGGCGGATGCTCCGCAGACCGGATGGCGCTTCACAAAATGGACTGTCAGCGGGAACGGGACAATCGGATCAGAGACGGAGTCCACAACGACATTTACCATGGCGGAGTCGGACGCGACCGTGACAGCAAACTATGAGCAGGTCGCGCATACGCTGACGGTGAATTCCGGAAGCGGAACAGGAGCCTACAATTTCGGAGACCAGGTGACAATCACGGCGGATGTTCCCGCGCCCGGCTGGCGCTTTACGAAGTGGACCGTCAGCGGTAACGGAACGATTGCTTCCGAGACGGAGTCACCGACAGTATTTACCATGGCGGATACGGATGTCTCCGTGTCGGCGAATTATGAGCAGATCCCGTATACACTGACCGTGAGCTCCGGGTCCGGGACCGGTACATATGTCAGCGGAGACCAGGTTGTCATTACGGCTGATCCGCCTCAGACCGGATACCGGTTTAAGAACTGGACTCTCACGAGCGGAGACGGAGCGATCATCTCCCCGTCATCGTCCCAGACGACATTCGCCATGGGTGCCTCGGATGCGTTTGTGTCGGCAAATTATGAGTTGATCCCATACACGCTGACCGTGAAAAAGGGATCCGGATCGGGCACCTATACGATGGGAACCTCGACGCAGGTTACGCCGAATTTCCCGGCTTCCGGCAAGGAATTCGACCGCTGGGAGAAGACCAGCGGAAAGATTTCATTTGACAGTACTGAAAAGTATTACGCGACCGTCACCATGAAGGCGAGTGACGCTACCATTACGGCGCTCTATAAGGACGGACCGAACCCGAACGACAACACGATCACCGGGCTGGCGGACGGAGCGGAGTATCTCAAGAGCACGACGCTGACATTTACTGCCGCCGGGGCAGGAATGGATAACAACAATCCGAATCCCGGAGATTACCGGTACAGGCCTGCGGGTTATCAGATCGGAAGCGTTGGCGGATCGTGGACATCCTCGCCGTATACGACCTCTATGGCGATCAATGCGGTCGGTGATTATACGCTGACTGTCACCTATGCGAAGGATGTCTACGACGGAAACAGCTGGAATCCGGACGGGACCAGCGTGACAAAGTCCATTACCTTCCATGTGGTAAATGCGCTGTCGGTGCAGACCGGCGACAGCAGCCCGATCCTCCCGCTGGCGATTGCCGGTGGAGCGGCCCTGGCCGTGATCATCATTCTTGTAGTCATCCTTCGCAGACGCGGAAGGAATTAAAAACCTGAGAAACTGATGCAGCTTGCAGCTGATTCTGCCCGCACAGCGTGATCGCAGGAGACGATTCATACAAAAAGGGCCGCACAGAATAGACCGTGATGCAGAGAAAACACAGCTGCAGGCAGGTATACTGAGGGAACCGCAGACAGAAAGCTCTGAGCGCATCATGCGCTCAGAGCTTTTCTTCTGCCATGATGATCCAGGTCTGCTCACAGGCAGAACCGGTGCAGGATTTCCGCAACGCCGCCGTGATTGTTGTCATTTTGCGTGACATAATCCGCCTTCGCCTTCAGAGCTTCGTCCGCGTTTATCATAGCGCAGCCGATGCCGGCTTCAAGGATCATCGAGAGGTCATTTTCCGCGTCTCCGACGCTGATGGTGTGATCGATGGGAATAGAGGAATGCTGCGCGATAAAGCGGAGGGAGGAGCCCTTGTTCACTCCCGGCGACACGATTTCCAGGAGCCAGGGGTTGGACTGGAAGCAGTCGAGGCGCCCCTGCATTTTTTCAGTGAAAAATGCGCGGAACCCGGTAATCTTCTCCGGGCTGGCGTAGTCAAGACATAGTAGCTTTGGGGGAGGGGCGATTCCGGCGTCCCGGATATTCTCACAGAATATGACCGGAAGCTGCTGCAGTTTCAGGTAGCGCTGCAGGAATTCGTTGTCCGTCTCCGATACAACAGCAGTATCCGTGTATGTCTGGATATGGATCCCGAACTCTCTTGCCAGGTCGAATGCTTCCACCATCAGATCCGGTGAAACCGGCCTCCGCAGCAGTTCCTTCTCCAGGAAGGTGTCATATACGATCGCGCCGTTGCTGCTGCTGATCAGAAGGCCTTCCTTCCCATACAGCCCGATCTTCTTCAGGAGATTCGACGCCCCCAGAAGAGCGCGGCCGGTAGAGATCGTAAACAGATTTCCCCTCGAGAGAAACTCTTCGACCGCCAGGCGGTTCTCCTGACTGAGGGATTTGTCAGTGTTGACGAGTGTCTCATCAATATCTGAGAAAAACAGGATTTTCCCGGACAGCTTTTTGTGCGTCATGTCCTTCAACTCCTTATTCTGTGAGCCTGCTCCCGCCGGTGGCGGAATTGATCTGCACTGTAACACATACTGCACTGCCAGTATAGGGACAGATAAGCCTCCTTGTCAACGAACACGATGCGGGCTTATACTGCCAGTAATCACAGTGTTACAGTTCAGAGGGACGTCTCCCCGGCTGGTGACGGGCCTTTGAACTGTAACAGCACGGTTTCAAAACAGAAAGGGCGGGAAAGATGACGCGGAAGCTTTATTACGAAGATTCCTATATGAGGGAATTCGATGCGGTTGTGACCGGGTGCGAGGAAAAGAAGGGCAGGTTCCTGATTACGCTGGACCGGTCAGCCTTCTATCCGGAAGGCGGAGGCCAGAGCGGTGACCGCGGATATCTGACGGCAGATGGAGCAAGGCGCATCGAGGTGCTGGACACCCATGAGCGTGGTGAGGACATCTATGTGAGCTGCCCGGAGCGTCTTTCCGTGGGGGAGCAGGTGCATGGCGTGCTGGACTGGGGCTTTCGGTTTGACCGGATGCAGAACCATTCCGGTGAGCACATCCTGAGCGGCCTGATCCATGAGCGCTATGGATACAACAACGTCGGGTTCCATATGAGCACTGACCGGATGACGATTGACCTGGATGGCGAGATCCCGGAAGAGGAGATGTCTGCGCTTGAGCTGCGCGCAAATGAGATCGTCTGGGAGAACCAGCCGGTCCGCGCGGACTTTTATTCGCAGGAGGAGGCACTGGAAATCGAATACCGCAGTAAGAAGGAACTCGAGGGACTCATCCGCATCGTTACGGTCCCGGGAGCGGATGTCTGCGCCTGCTGCGGTACCCACGTCGCGTATACCGGAGAGATCGGACTGATCAAGATTCTGTCCCATGAGCGTTTTCGCGGCGGGGTAAGGATGGAGATCATGTGCGGAAGGTGGGCGTATCAGTATATGGAGCAGATCTTCCGGCAGAACCATGAGGTGTCCGTGCATCTGAGCAGCAGGATGAACGGGACCGGACAGGCCGCAGCGCGCCTGGTCGAGGAAAATGCCCGCCTGAAGGGCAGTCTGATCGGGATGCTTTACCGCCGGATTGACCAGAAGGCGGAGGAGATGGAAGGAAAGGGAGATGTTCTGCTCTTTGTCCCGGGAGGGGATTCTGTCGCGGCACAGAAGCTTACCGCCAGGGTCATGGAGAGCTGCGGCGGCACGGCGTTTTCCTTCGCCGGGTCGGATGAGGATGGATACAAATATGCCGCAGGCCTGGAAGGCGGCAGCCTGAAGGAAATTGTCAAAGAGATGAATACGGCTCTGGAAGGCCGCGGCGGAGGAAAGCCTTTCTTCCAGCAGGGCAGCGTCAACGCCACGCAGGAGAGGATCGAAGCATTTCTCAGGGAGAGGTATCCGCACCTGGTTACCGGGACAGTCTGACCTGAACCAGTATTCGCCGTGATAGATGCTATTCGCGCGGAAAGACTGGCACTGGAGGAATAAATCGGTTATAGTGTAACTGTGGAGTCTGGAAATACCGTGGCTTCACGGGATCTGCAGGTTTTCTTCATGCAGGGATCTTTTTGCGGCAGTCATTAAGGAGCTGTTCAGAACGAAAGGAGTTCATGTGAAAGGAATAATACTTGCGGGCGGAAGCGGTACGAGGCTGTATCCGCTGACCATGGTGACATCGAAGCAGCTGCTTCCGATCTATGACAAACCGATGATCTATTATCCGATGTCTGTCCTGATGACAGCAGGAATCAGGGATATCCTGATCATTTCCACACCGGCGGATACGCCCAGGTTTGAGGAGCTGCTGGGGGACGGGAGTCAGTTTGGCGTAAAGCTGTCCTACAAAGTCCAGCCAAGTCCGGACGGACTTGCCCAGGCATTTGTACTCGGGGCGGAATTCATAGGAGATGATACGGCCTGCATGATTCTGGGCGACAACATTTTCTTCGGTCATGGGCTGAAGCGCCGCCTCAGGCTTGCCGTGAAGAATGCCGAGAGCGGAAAAGGTGCGACGGTGTTCGGATACTATGTTGATGATCCCGAGCGCTTCGGCATCGTGTCATTTAACAAAGAGGGAAAGGCGGAGAGCATCGAGGAGAAGCCGTTGCATCCGAAGAGCAACTACTGCGTGACGGGTCTTTACTTCTACGACAACCGTGTTGTCGAATACGCAAGGGCTCTGAAACCGAGTGCCAGGGGAGAACTGGAGATTACGGACCTGAACCGGATTTACCTTGAGAATGGCGAGCTGAACGTGGAGGTGCTCGGGCAAGGCTTCACCTGGCTTGATACCGGAACTCATGAGTCACTGGTGGACGCGACGAACTTCGTGAAGACTGTTGAGCAGCACGAGCACCATAAGATCGCGTGCCTGGAGGAGATCGCCTACCGGAACGGATGGATTGCCCGTGAGGATGTGATGAAGGCCATAGAGGTTCTGAAGAAGAACCAGTACGGTCAGTACCTGAAGGATGTGCTGGACGGGAAGTTTATTGATGTGACACAGTAAGGATCCCAGAGCTGTACTGGCTGACATTATTACCATTACCTGCCGAATCATTCCCTTTCTGAGCATTCATATGCATAGGTCATTCGGCAGTTGATTACGTCCACGGGTATAAGTTCTTTTCGGATATAAACAGATTGTCAGCAGAACTATGGAGGAAAGACAGGATGACGATTATCGTAACAGGAGGAGCCGGCTTTATCGGCAGCAACTTTGTATTCCACATGCTGGACCGCTACCCGGATGACAGGATCATCTGCCTGGACTGCCTGACTTACGCGGGCAATCTGAGTACTCTCGCACCGGTCATGGACAATCCGAATTTCCGTTTCGTGAAGGAGTCCATCACCGACAGGGATGCCGTTTACCGCCTCTTCGAGGAAGAGCATCCGGATATCGTTGTGAACTTCGCGGCGGAAAGCCATGTCGACCGCTCGATCGTGGATCCGGACATTTTCCTGGAGACAAATATCCGCGGTACGACGATCCTCATGGATGCCTGCAGAAAATATGGGATCACACGCTATCACCAGGTGTCTACAGATGAAGTATACGGTGACCTGCCACTTGACAGGCCGGACCTGTTCTTCACGGAGACAACCCCGATCCATACCTCGAGCCCCTATTCCAGCTCGAAGGCGTCCGCGGACCTGTTTGTCCTGGCCTATCACCGCACCTATGGGCTGCCGGTATCGATCTCCCGCTGCAGCAACAATTACGGGCCGTATCATTTCCCGGAAAAGCTGATCCCGCTGATGATCATCAACGCGCTGCATGACAAGAGTCTTCCGGTCTACGGAGAGGGGCTGAATGTCCGTGACTGGCTGTATGTAGAGGACCACTGCAGGGCCATCGACCTGATCATTCACAAAGGGCGTGTCGGCGAGGTCTACAACGTCGGCGGGCACAATGAGA
>ONVT01000250.1 GCA_900321365.1 uncultured Eubacteriales bacterium
CCCGCTATGCGCGGCTTTTTTGCCTGGCACACTCGAAGGAAAATCCTGCGCAATCTGTACAAGTAATTTATATACAGTTCCTAAGCAATTACGTGACAGATCCCAGTTCCACCCGAACCGCACCGGGCAGGCTCAGGGAATAGAGCCAGGCCTCCTTTACAGGCATCCGCAGCAGCATCTTAAGCGCGTCTGCGTATAATTCAAACTGCGTGCGGTAGCGCCTGACCAGGCTTTCCTCGTCTCCGGGCGAGGCCCGGTCGGACTTGTAATCGACCAAGACCAGCTGATCGTCTTCGATAAAGAACGCGTCGATGATTCCCTGGATCAGGATCTGCTCGCCTTCTCTCCACTCAGGGCGGATCAAAGATGCGTCCCGGCTTATGACAAACGGCTGCTCTCTCCAGAGTTTCCCCTCAAGCGCGGCGCGCCTCATCCTCTCTGCCAGATCCGACTCCAGAAAATGCGCGATCTTTCCGGTATCCAGACCTGACGCCTCTTCCTTCTGGATTTTATCACAATTGAGCATGGTTTCCAACAGTGCCCGGATCTGCTCCTTTGTGCGGTCTTTCGCAAAGTCCAGGCTTGCCAGAACCAGATGATACGCAGTACCCATGTCTGTAACGGAAGGCCTCTCCTGACCGGAGGCTCCCTCCAGGAACCGGGGATGAGGAAACCTGATATCTTTTCCCGGATCTCTGTCCTCCCTGAAGACCAGTGAGACGCCGTCCTGCGCAGACAGTTCTCCTTCCTCCTGCTGCAGGATCCGCCGCATCTCCGCGGCATAGCCTTCGTGCTTGATCTCCGACACAGACAGCTTGCCCGGCATCTGCTCCCGGCCCTCAGGCCACGGATCCGGAATGGCAAGCATGGTTTCCAGTCGCTTTCGCAGGGCGGGGTCTGACACCGCATCCACGTCTGTCTCCAGAAGATCCTCCAGACGCCTTTCCTCCTCCTGTGCCCTGGCGCTGCCCTCTGACAGGAGTCCGGCGCCTGTACGGATCAGGAATCTCCCGGGAAGGTCCTCCACCTCCGTCTTCCGGAAGGCGGCGCCTTCCCACCTGCCACTGTCAAAGAAATCCCGCTCCGCCCCATGCCGCGACAGTGAGGCAAGAACCCAATCCAGCATCCCCGACGCATTCGTGACGACGCTTCCGGGGAGCATCTTCCCGGGGAAGGAGCGGCAGGAAAGCGCCTTCTCCACCGCCTTCTGCCTGCTCTGTACGCATCCGGTCAGCACCAGCTTCTGCTCCGCGCGCGTCATGGCCACATAGAGCACACGCATCTCTTCCCCGATCGAATCCCGCATGATGCAGTCTGCGATGGCACTCCGGATCCGGTTCTCCATCTTTCCGCGAAGCTGTGCATCCCGATAGTCCAGCCCCGCCCCCAGACGCTCATGCAGAACAAGAGGCCCCCTCGCGTCCTGGAGATTGAACCGTTTGTTCAGTCCGCAGACAAAGACAACCGGAAACTCCAGTCCCTTGCTTTTGTGCATGGTCATGATGCGGACCAGGTTCTCTCTCCCCGCTCCTGTACCTGCCTGGCCGATGTCCTTCTGCGCCTTCCTGAGTTTTTCGATATACCGGACAAAATGAAACAGTCCCCGGTAGCTGGTCTCCTCATAGGAGATGGCCATATCCACCAGAAGAGCAAGGTTCGCCTTCTTCTGCCGACCGCCCCTTGTCGCGCTGATCCTCTCCTCGTAGTGTGTCTCATCGAATATCCGCCACAGCAGAACATGGATCGGCGTATCCCGGACAAGGCCCCGTAGCCTTTTTGTCATATCGATGAAATGACCCAGCTTCTGCCGGATCACGGGATCCTTCCCCGATTCCCTGTACCTGAGCACCACGTCATACAGCGGCCCCTTCCCCATCCCGGACCGGATCATGGACAGCTCCCGGGAGCTCATCTCCCCGATCATGGAACACAGTGACGCCGCGAGGGGGATATCCTGCCGGGGATTGTCCAGCACACTCAGGTAGGCAAGGATCGTGCGCACCTCAGCAGCGTCGAAATACCCGGTGCTGGCGTCCGGACGGTTCGGGATCCCGTATTCATCCAGAACCCTGGAGAACGTCTCCGCCCAGATGGCGGCGGTGCGCAGAAGGATCGTGATATCCCTGAACTTCACAGGCCTGGATAATCCCTGTCCTCTGTCAAAAACCTGGTCCTTTCCCACCATGTCAAGAATGCGCTGCGCGACGGCCTCAGCTTCCGCCTCCGCCATTCCTGACGCTCCGGGAACGTCATCCGGCTCCACCAGGAGAATCTCCGGAAGGAAGGAGATATCCTGCAGCGGATATTCATAGCCCGGCTTCAGCTCCTGGCCGGAAGTGTATTCCACTCCCCCGATCTGTCTTTGCATGATCTGGGAGAAGACCAGGTTGACAGCATCCAGGACGCAGGAGCGGCTGCGGAAATTCTGATGAAGATCGATCCTCCGCTCGGGGGCATCCTCCGCGAAAGACCAGGACTCGGCCTTCTCCAGGAAAATGCGCGTATCCGCCATCCGGAAACGGTAGATGCTCTGCTTCATGTCGCCGACCATGAACCTGCCCCCGTCCCGCGCGATGCTGCCGAGCAGGATCTCCTGGACGCGGTTGGAATCCTGGTACTCGTCGATATAGATCTCCTTAAAAAAATCAGTCACCTCCCGGGCCAGGCGGGTTCTCACATAGCTGCCTTCCTCATCAAGGACAGGCATCCCCTCTTCGTCCACACAGATCAGCACCCTCAGGGCCCAGTGAGCGACATCCGGAAAGTCCGCGATCCTCCTTGTCTCCTTCTCCCTGGAAAAAAGCTCCTCGAACCTGTCTGTCAGGCGGACCAGGACATCCATGTACCGTCCGCTCGAAAGGCGCATGGCATCAATCTGCTCTTCGGAGGCGAAGAAGAAGCGTTCTGTCAGAGCGTCCAGTTCCTTCTTCGCACGGTCCCGGATGCCCTTCACCTGCTTCTCCAGAACCGCGTCGACCGGGGGCGCCTCCTTCCCCCTCTTTTTTGACCCGGGCCTTTTCCAGGAAAAATCTCTCAGAAGATCTGAAATCTCCTCCATCCGTCCGCACTTCACCAGTTTTTCCAGAAGAGCTTCATGATCCTCCATCGCAAGCGTATAATGATACGGTCCTCCCGGCGCCGTGCACGCTGACAGCCCCTCCCGGATGCTTTGAAGGATTTCCTCAAGGCGAATGCGGATGCCGGAAAACAGGTCCTTCATCCATTCACCGCTGCATGCATCCCCCCTGTACTGGTCTGCGCATTTTCTCCTCCACATCCGGGGAAACTCATGAGACATGGAAAAATCGTAGAAGCCAAGGATCAGGTCCTCGAGGCCCTCGTCGAATCTTCCCGGCGCGTAGAGGTTCGCAAATTCAAGGAAGCTCTCTCTTGCTTCCTCATCCGGATCCACACAGCTCTCTTCGATCACGCGGGATACCGTCTCCGACTGGAGCAGCTTCAGTTCTCCCTCCTGGGCAATGCGGAAGGAAGGATCAATTCCAAGCTCGTCAGCATGGTCAAGGACAATCTCCCTGCAGAACCGGTCAATCGTCTCGATATGGTCGCCCGCAAGCAGGGAGAGCTGGCGCATGGCATTGCGCGCCCTGCGATGATCTTCCCCTGCCGCCTCCTCCTCCAGCCTTAAGCGGATCTTTTCCCTCAGCGACGCGGCGGCTGCATTTGTGAAGGTCACCACGAGCAGCCGGTCGATGTCAGTCTCAGAATCCGGATCCAGAATCTTTTCCAGGATCCGCTGCACGAGAACCGTGGTCTTGCCCGAACCCGCGGCGGCGCTCACCAGGAGGCTCTGCCCCCTCGAAGCAATCACCTGTCTTTGTTCCTTCGTCCACTCAGGCATCTTCCACCCCCTCCTGAACCGTCTGCTCTATGATCTCCCAGCTTTCGGCCGCGCTTCTCTTCGCCTTTTCCCGGTATCCCGTTCCCTTCCTGCGCGGATCAAACCCGCAGACATCCCGGTAGGGACACCAGGTGCAGGCGGTGCTGTTCGAATCCAGCATGGCCGGATTCGGGACAATCTGTCCGGAGAGAATCGAGGCCGCGCTCCTCCGCATACGGTCCCTGGAATAGCTCCTGAGCAGGTTAAACTGACGGTCCGTTACCACTCCGGCGCTGCTGCGCACGTCCCCGGGGTTTGAGTTCCTTGTGACCGGGATGACCAGCGACGCGCCCGCCTCCCACGGCGACGTGTCAAGCCTCTCCAGCACATCCTTCCTGCCGTTGACAAGTCCCTTTACCCGCATGCTGCGGACAACGGCGTCCTCCGCCTCCTCTTTCGTCATGGCCGGCGTCATGCTGATGACAGGATCCTGGAGGGAGCAGTAAAATGCGCCGGCGCACACGATCTCTCTGCCCGGGTTCCGCCTCTTCTCCAGCTGCGCTGCCGCGTCCAGATAGACAAACAGCTGAAGCTGCTCTCCCTCGATCAGGCTTTCCAGGTCGATGTCCCTGGAGGAGGACTTATAGTCCACGATCTTCACATAGAGCCGTTCTCCTTCCCCTTCACACTCGTCAATCCGGTCAATCTTCCCGCCAAGACGCATCCTGGCCCCTCCCGGAAGGCTGTCAATCCAGACGCCGTCCTCCTCTTCCCCGCCGAAGGGCAGCTCAAAATATACCGGCTCAAAGGCACCCGTGCAGATCTGGCGCTGGATCGTCTTCACGGAGCGAAGCAGAATCCTCTCACAGCGGTCCAGGATCTGTGCCGACCGGCCGCTGTCCCGGTAGAGATCCTGTCTGCGTTCCAGCTCCACGGCCTCCTGCAGGGATTCACGCGCCAGATCGTCCCTTGACGTATCCGTCAGCGTGCGCCAGCTGGAACCGGTCTGGCGAAGCTTCTGTGAGAAAACTTCGATCGCCCGGTGGAGAAGGGAGCCCAGGTCCACGGCGCGGACGGCAAACTCCTCCCTCTCTCTCAGCTCCAGGCCGTAATCGGCAAAGTGCCGGAACGCACAGAGCGCAAATTCCTCCAGCCTGGTGACGCTTCCGTGCAGAACAGTTCCGTAAAGGGCAAGCGCCGTCTCCTGGTCAAGGTCAGAGGGCAGAACTTCCACGGAAAGCTTTTTCAGGCACCCTTCGGCGTCAGAATCCCACTTTTCCTCATGCTTTTTGAGCAGGCGGACCAGTTCCCTGAGTCCTGGTTCATTCCAGTCTGCCGCCAGGCTGTCCCCATACAGGTAATCGCTCAGGACCTGTGACAGAACCACTCCCGCGGTTCTTTGGGACGTGACACTCTCAAAGGGAACGGCAGAGGACGCGTTTACCCATGCCGCTTTCGGAAACATCGCCAGAATGCCGGAGAGGATGCCGGACGGGCGCATTTCCTCCGCGTTTCTTCCTGCCATGGACCAGGAGAGGTAAAGGGAGTGTGTCGGCTTCGTCAGGGCCAGGTACAGATAAAACTGCTGGATGTCCGCTTCCTCTCTCACCGTAGGAGACAGGCGCATATTCCTTGCGCTCAGGTATTCCCGCTCCGGATCCGTGAGGATGCCCCCGGCTGTCTTCCTCTTCGGGACGAAGCCGTCATTCAGGCCCAGAAAGAGAACCACGCTGACGTCCTCCAGCCGGGACCGGGTAAGGTCGCCGACCTGCACCTGGTCGATCCCGCGCGGCAGGATCCCGATCCTGGCCTCTGAAAATCCCGCGCGGAGAATCTCCGCAAACTGCCCCCTGGTCACGCTCTCCTCCCCCATCAGAAGCGCTGCTTCATCCAGGACACCGGAAATAACGCCCAGAACGGCGGCGTATTCCTGTGCCCGGTCCTCACGGGCGTCTTCCCTGCACTTCAGACTCAGCTCATCAAGCTTTTCCGGCAGCTCAAAGGCAAGAAGAAGCTGCCAGAGCGCTTCCGCGTACCGGTCAAAACGCTCCCTCCCCTTCTTCATGACCTCCGCAAAAGGTCCGAACCGCTGCATGAAAAATGCGCGTGCTTTTTCAGCCTCTTGTCTCAGGGCGCTGCCGCCTTCCCTTGTCTGCCGCTCAAATGCGGCCGCCCACATTTTATGGCCGCGGATCCCTGCCGCAAGGAGATAATTCTCCAGGAGGTCCGCCTGGGCGCTTTCCGGATCCAGCGCAAGGCCGGTGCGCAGCAGCGCCATGACACTCTCATAGGAGAAATTCTTCTCCACCACATCGATCGCGCAGCGCACGAATTCAAATGCCGGGTTCATGACGGCCGCTAAGGAGCGGTCAATGTAACAGGGAATCGCATAGACCGCCATTGCCCTGCGGACATACTCCGCGTATTCCTTCAGGCTGCCACAGACGATGGCTATCTCCCTGCAGCGAACGCCCTGCCCGATCAGCTCCCGGATCGTAACCGCGGCTGAGACCGCCTCATCCCATGGATCCGCACACTGTCTCAGGAAGATCTCGTGCCGTGTATCAGCTCCCGGGAAAGGGCGCCTCCCCTCCCTGCCGGGGCGCAGAAGATGGCGTTCAAGCCACCACAGTTCCCCGCCCTCCCTGTGCCTTGAGACATTTCCACCGGGAACAGGAAGAAAGCTCATCCCCACCTTCGCTTCCTCCGCGCAGGATCTGAGTGAACGGATGGTCCCTGCGCTCAGGGCAAAGAGGCCGGAATGCTCCACACTCTTCTGGACCTCTTCCGGGTCGATCGTCACAGTTACAAAGACATCACCGGCGGTTTTCAGGAGCGCGGTAATCACCGAAAGCTGCGCGGGGGTCAGCCCGGTGAAGCCGTCAAGGCAGAATACGGTTCCCCTGAGAGTCTCATCAAGGCCGATCTTCCCGGCAAGCACCCTCAGCAGCTTTTCTCCCGTGATAAAATGATCCTCCTGATAGCGCTCGAAGGCTTCCTGAAGAAGCGCGATCTCCGACAGCTTGCGCGCAAGCGCGGGTCGCGCTCCCGACTCCTCAACTGCGCGCTCCATGTTTTTCAGGTCCTGCGGCCCGATTCCGTACTGATCCAGCTCTGACAGGATCGACTTCATCTCCCCCAGGACGCCGGGACGGTCCAGTACGCCTGAAAGCAGCGGGATCCCCGCGCCCTCCCTTGCTGCGATCAGCCGAAGGAGCAGCACCTTGCCGGTCTCGGACAGAATCTGGCGCCTTGCCACACCCGTCTGCTCAAAGACACGGTATGCAAGACGTGTGAAGCTCAGGACATCGATGTTCCAGATTCCTCCCCGTTCACTCATCGAAACGAGCGCCCTCTGCGTCTGCAGTGTGTTCTGCTCCGGCACAAGGACGATATAACGCCCTGAGGGGTGCTGCTGCGCTTCGTTCAGCACCCTTTGAAACAGCATATGGCTCTTACCGCTTCCCGACGGGCCGGGTATCAGGACCAGGGACATGGAACCCCTCCTTCATTCTCACTTTATTCTGAAAGTATAATACCGCAGGCAAAGCGCGCAATCAAATGCGTGCTTTGCCTGCGGTATTGCAGCTGCGACGGTTCGTTAAAAATCAAACCCTGTCAAACCCGTGGCTGAAGAACCGCCTCCATGAGATGCCACCGCCCGGGTCTGAGATCAGTACAGCTGGTATCCGTTCGGATTGATCGAGTACTCGTAGCGCTTGAGAAGGTCGATGTTCGCGATCTCCACGCTGTTGAACACCTGGTCGGAGAATGAGGAGGCAGGTATGGTCGGGTTGTACCAGCTTTTGCTGCAGAAGTAATCCCACAGCTCCTGGGACTGGAAGATATAGCCGCGGCGCGCGTAGATCTCATTGCGCGCGTAGCACATCTGCTGGAGGGAAAGCGCCGACACCTCCGCATCGGTCAGGTAACGGACCGCGCTGTCGTAGAAGATATAGTCACTGTCCGCCGGTCGGGGCAGTGTTCCCGTGTAATAGCATCCGATGTTCTGGTAGGTATATCCCGGCTGGTCCAGAGCGTAGCCTCCCGGAGCGAGAGCATATTCTTTCTGCTGCAGCAGCGCAATGTTCGCAACCTCATACTCGTTGAAAACAGAATCACTGAAGGTGGAAGCATCCGCCGTTCCCCGGTACCAGTTTTTCTGGTTGAAGTAGTCTGACAGCTCGGTGGAAACGAAAATATAGCCGTGGCGCGCGTAGATCTCGTTCTTCGCGTAACACAGCTCCTGTGCACTGAGCGTGCTCAGGTCAGCATCCGTGAGATATCTCGAGTTGCTGTCATAGAAAATATAGGTGTTGGGGTTCACATAATACTGGGCGTTCCCGGCTGAACTCAGGAACTGCCTGACCACATCATAGCTGTAGCCGTTCCCGTCCAGGGCATACATGCCAAGTGACGCCTCCACATCACTCAACATCTGGACATTCGCCGTCTCGTACTGGTTCAGCATGGCATCCGAAAACTGGTCCGGCGTGTAGATCGGCGTATACCAGTACTGCATATTGAACCAGTTCTGCAGCTCGGGAGAGACAAACTGTCTGCCATTGCGCGCGTAGATCTCATTCTTCGCGTAGCACACGACCTGCGCCGGCCAGCCGGCAACCGCGCTCTGATCCAGATAGGTATAGCTGCTGGTCGGGAGCAGGTATCCGTACGTCTGGTCAGCACGCACCCGCGATCCTCCCATAAGCATCAGGCATATAAGCCCGGCCGCCATCAGGAGCAGAATCCGTCGATGATCTGTGACTGCTCTCTCTTTCTTCATAACGCGTCTTCCTCCTCGGTTTCACAGAAGCCTCTCATCCGGCTGTCTGTAGTGGCTTTATTGTACCACCCTCAGGGGGGACATTTCGAACTCTGTCATTCTAATATTCTGAATTTTTTCTTAAGGAGCTGTCACGAAATTACTTGTGCTTATTGCGCAGGATTTCATCGGTTCAGCTGCGCAAGCCGCTCCGCGACCTGTGCCATCAGCTGCTCGTATCTGGAGAGCTTCTTCTTCTCCTCCTCCACCTTCGACTCCGGTGCCCGGGAGAGGAACTTCTCATTGTGGAGCATGCCCAGTGAGCGCTTCAGCTCGCCTTCGAGACGCTTCTTCTCCTTCATGAGCCGCTCAATCTCCTTTTCGATGTCCACCAGTTCCTCCATCGGGATAAAGATCGAAGCATTGTGAATCAGGGTGGAGACCGCATCCTCCGCGATCCCCGAGCGGTCTTCGCGGACCACCACCTCCGACGCGGAAGCGAGAGAGGCAAAGAAGAGAGTGTCCTTGACGAAGATCTCCCTCGTCTTCTCATCCTTCGAGACCACGAAGACCCTGGCCTTTCTGGAGGGCGGTACATTCATGGAAGTGCGGACCGCGCGGATGGCACGGACTGCCTCCTTAATCGTCTCGATCTCGGTCTCTTCCTCTGAGAAGTTCCATTCCTCCTTATAGACCGGCCAGTCAGAAACCATGATGGAATCCTCCGTGTCAAGCACCGACTGGTAGAGTGTCTCCGTGATGAACGGCATAAACGGATGAAGGAGCTTAAGCGCCTGCACCAGCGTGGTCTTCAGCGTCCACAGGGCACTGCTCCTGGTTTCCTCACCGTCCAGATACAGGCGCGGCTTCACCATCTCGATGTACCAGTCACAGAACTCGTCCCACAGGAAGTCATAGACCTTCTGTACGGCGATGCCCAGCTCGAACTTGTCCATGTTCTCGGTGACCTCTTTCGCGAGGGTGTTTACCTTCGACAGGATCCAGCGGTCCGCGTTCGTCAGCATCTTCGGGTCGATCTGTTCCGGCACCTCACTCTTATCGAGATTCATCAATATGAATC
>ONVT01000249.1 GCA_900321365.1 uncultured Eubacteriales bacterium
AAGCCATTCCTCAAAATGCTCCAGTACCTGTGCCGCGAAGGGGGAGGCTGTCTCCCGCTCATACTCCTCCAGGATGGAGCGCAGCCAGGCAATGTCGTACTTCTCCGTCACAGCGCTCATCGAGACCATATCCTTGTTGATGCGCAGGTACAGTGAATGATCCCTGTCCAGCACGTAGGCGATTCCGCCGCTCATGCCGGCGGCAAAGTTCTTCCCGATCCTGCCCAGAACCACCGCCCTTCCGCCTGTCATATACTCCAGGCCGTGATCCCCGCATCCCTCCACGACAGCGATGGCGCCCGAATTGCGCACACAAAACCGCTCGCCGGCGATTCCACATACATAGGCCTTGCCTGCCGTCGCGCCGTACAGCGCAACATTACCGACAATGATGTTGTCATGTGCCGCAAAACCGGCCTCACCAGGCGGCGTGATGACCAGCTTTCCGCCGGACAGCCCCTTCCCGAAGCCGTCGTTCGCGTCTCCCTTCAGCCGGATCGTGACTCCCTTCGGGAGAAATGCGCCGAAGGACTGTCCGCCGCCTCCGGAGCAGTTTACCGTGAACGCATCCTCCTCAAGGCTGTCTCCAAACCGGCGCGTAATCTCGCTCCCGAGCATCGTCCCGAAAGCGCGGTCGGTGCTGGAGACCTGCGTGCTGACGCAGATGCGACGGACAGGATCCGCTCCTGCCTTCCCGTCAGATGTGCTGCTTTCACCGGGCTGAGCAGGCACACCGCTTCCACAGCTCTGGGAGCCCCTGCTGCCTTCCTCCTGCAGATCAGCCCCTTCCAGTGCCGGGATCAGGATCTTTGCGTCCTTTGTCTTCTCCAGCTGGAAGTCATAGATCTTCTCCGGCTCGAAGTGGCAGCTGCCCTCCTTCGATCCCTGCCGGTTCAGCAGAAGGGAGAGATCCGCGAGATGGCTCCGCTTCACGCAGGGCTGCACCTTCTGCCTCAGGCAGTCTGTCCGCCCGATCATTTCATCCAGTCTGCGGAACCCGAGCGAGGCCATGACCATCCTCAGATCCTGCGCGATGAAGCGCATGAAGTTCATCACATGCTCCGGTTTCCCCGCAAAACGCGCCCTGAGCTTCTCATTCTGTGTGGCAATCCCGGCCGGGCAGGTATCCTTCGAACAGACTCTCATCATCATACAGCCCATGCAGACCAGCGGTGCCGTCGCAAAGCCATATTCCTCCGCGCCAAGAAGCGCCGCGATCGCCACGTCACGACCGCTCATCAGCTTTCCGTCCGTCTCGAGGACGACGCGCTCCCTGAGGCCATTTTCAATCAGGGACTGATGCGCCTCCGCGACACCCAGCTCCCAGGGAAGTCCCGCGTGATGGATGGAGGAATACGGCGCCGCTCCGGTCCCGCCGTCATATCCGGAGACCAGGATCACCTGCGCGCCCGCCTTCGCGACGCCGGACGCGATCGTCCCGACTCCCGCCTCCGATACGAGCTTCACGCAGATGCGCGCATCCCGGTTCGCGTTTTTCAGGTCGTAGATCAGCTGCGCCAGATCCTCGATGGAATAGATGTCATGGTGCGGAGGCGGAGAGATCAGGGAAACTCCGGGTGTCGAGAACCTCGTTTCCGCGACCCAGGGATAGACCTTCTTTCCGGGCAGGTGGCCGCCCTCGCCGGGCTTCGCGCCCTGGGCCATCTTGATCTGGATCTCCTTCGCGCTGTTCAGATAGGCGCTCGTCACGCCGAACCGCCCGGACGCCACCTGCTTGACAGCGCTGTTCCAGATGGTTCCGAAGCGGTCCGCCGCCTCGCCGCCCTCGCCGGTGTTGGACTTTCCGCCCAGCGTATTCATCGCCTGCGCCAGCGTGCGATGCGCCTCATCTGACAGAGAGCCATAAGACATGGCGCCCGTCTGGAACCGCTTCACGATCGATTCGACCGGCTCCACCTCCTCGAGGGGAACCGCCTCTCCTGCCGGCACCAGCTCCAGGAGAGAGCGCAGCGTGTGCGGGCGGTCCGGGTCGTCCACCAGCGCGGTGTACTGCCGGAATTTCTCAAAGCTTCCTTCCCGCACCGCCTGCTGCAGGAGGATGATGGTCTCCGGGCTGTACAGGTGGTCTTCTTTTCCTTTTACGCTGCGGAGCGCGTGAAAGCCGGTGGAATCCAGCGTCGTGTCGACTGTCAGTCCCAGCGGGTCAAAGGCGTGGTCGTGGCGGATCTCCGTGTCCTCGCCGATCTCACGGATTCCGATCCCGCCCACACGGCTTACTGTTCCCGTAAAATACCTGTCAATCAGTACACGGTTCAGCCCGACTGCCTCGAAGATCCGCGCGGACTGATAGGACTGAATCGTCGAAATTCCCATTTTCGCGGCAGTCTTTACTA
>ONVT01000244.1 GCA_900321365.1 uncultured Eubacteriales bacterium
GAGAGTGGTTCCCGGAGGCGATCCCACAGCTGCGGGGGGCAGCGGAGGTGTGGCTTGTCATGCTGGCAGGAAGGGTAAATTACTGATATAATCTGTGCGTCGATGCAGAACAGATACGAAAGAATAATGTAAGGAGAAGACAGATACGATGGACACAAAGTTTATTACTGTGAAGGAATTATACAGAAGCCATGAGGAGTATGCCGGGAAGACGGTGACGGTCGGCGGCTGGGTGCGGTCGATCCGTGACTCGAAGACGTTCGGATTCCTGGTGCTTCATGACGGGACATTCTTTGAGACGCTGCAGGTGGTGTTCTCCGCGGAGAAGCTCGATAATTTTGACCAGATCTGCAGGTTCAATGTCGGGTCTGCCGTGATCGTGACGGGTGAGCTGGTGGAGACGCCTCAGGCGAAGCAGCCGTTTGAGATCCAGGCACGCAGCGTGGTGCTGGAGGGAGCCTCCACACCGGATTATCCGATGCAGAAGAAGCGGCATACGGTGGAGTACCTCAGGACGGTTCCGCACCTGAGACCGAGGACAAACCTGTTCCAGGCGACGTTCCGTGTGCGCTCACTGGCGGCGTACGCGATTCACAAGTTCTTCCAGGAGAGGAACTTTGTCTACGTCCATACTCCCATCATCACGGGAACGGACGCGGAGGGCGCGGGTGAGATGTTCCGCGCGACGACGCTCGACCTTGAGGACCTGCCAAGAACCGAGGACGGGGCGATTGACTTCACGAAGGATTTCTTCGGGCAGTCCACGCATCTGACGGTATCCGGGCAGCTGGATGTGGAGCCGTTTGCCCAGGCGTTCCGCAATGTCTACACCTTCGGCCCGACCTTTCGCGCGGAGAATTCGAACACGACAAGACACGCGGCGGAGTTCTGGATGATCGAGCCGGAGATCGCGTTTGCCGATCTTGAAGACGACATGGATCTTGCGGAAGAGATGCTAAAGTTCATCTTCCGGTATGTCCTGGAAAATGCGCCTCAGGAGATGGATTTCTTCAACCGTTTCGTGGACAAGGGGCTGCTGGAGCGCCTGAACCATGTGATGAACTCCGAATTTGGTCGTGTGACCTACACGGAGGCGGTGAAGCTCCTGGAGGAGAACAATGACCGCTTTGACTATAAGGTCAGCTGGGGCTGTGATCTGCAGACGGAACATGAGCGTTACCTGACGGAGCAGATCTTCCGGCGTCCTGTGTTTGTCACGGATTATCCGCGGGAGATCAAGGCCTTCTATATGAAGCTTAACGACGACGGGAAGACGGTCGCGGCGGCGGACTGCCTGGTTCCGGGCATCGGTGAGATCATCGGCGGCTCCCAGAGGGAGGAGCGGTACGATGTACTGAAGGCCCGGATTGAAGAGCTGGGCATGAGCGAGGATGAGTACAAATATTACCTCGACATCCGCAGATTCGGAACGACACGCCACGCGGGCTTCGGGCTCGGCTTCGAGCGCCTGGTCATGTACCTGACGGGCGTGAGCAACATCCGCGACGTGCTGCCGTATCCGAGGACAGTCGGGAGCCTGATCTGACGGGAGGCAAACCGGCACATTTTCGCCGGCGGCGGTATTGATATAAGAAAGCAGCGGTTATTATTCTGCAGATCCGAATGATGTGAACAGGCAGGTGCTGTCGAAAGAGGTCAGCAAATGCAGGTGATTCGGAGATGGCTTCGGAGAAGGATCTTCAGGGAATAAGGGGAGAAACATGAGAATACGAGGGGATAATAATGGCCGCAGGGGGAGCGCGGCAGGGACATTTGTCATCACACTGCTGCTGGTGATTGCGGTCGGCGTATTTGCCTACTCCGGATGGAGGCTGTTCCATTATTATATGGCCTACAAACAGGGAAGCGACGAATACAGTGAACTGAATGAGGAATATGTGAAGCAGACACCTCCGGCGTCTGCGGGCCAGGCCGCGCAGAACCAGGGCGGGTCGTCCGCGTCGACGGAAGCGGCGGGGACTCAGGAGCAGTCTTCGCGGGAGACTGCCGCCGCAAAGGCTTCCGCGCGTCAGCCGATCTCGGATCTCACCCTGCTGGAGGATCCGGACCTTTCGGAGGTTGCCGCCGTGCTGGACGGCGCGTACCGGGAGAGCGTGGTCGAGAACGGAGAGACGAAGGAGCTTCCGAAGCTGGTGAATCCGGTGAACTTTGAGCAGCTCCAGAAGGTCAATCCCGAGGTGATCGGCTGGATCCGGATCGGCGCAGTCGGCATCTCCTATCCCATCGCGCAGGCGAAGGACAATGAGTATTACCTGCACAGAACCTTCAAAAAGGTGGATAATTTCGCGGGGTGTATCTTCGAGAACTGTGCCAACTCGCCGTTCTTTACCGACCAGAACACGATCATCTACGGGCACAACATGAAGAACGGGTCGATGTTCGGGAAGCTGAAGGACTTCAGTGATCAGGAGACGCTTGACAGGAATCCGTACTTCTGGATCTTCACAAAGGACTTCATCTATCAGTACCGGATCATCTCGAGCAGCGTCGTCAACAAGATCGGGGATCCGTATATCACGCGGTTCTCCCAGGAGGACTATCAGAAGTTCATTGACAAGTCCATCGCGTCCAGCGAGGTTGACTGCGGGGATATCCAGGTTACGACAGACGACAGAATCGTGACGCTGTCGACCTGCACGGGAAATGACGCAACGCGCAGAATCCTCCAGGGTGTCCTTACGCAGGTATACCTGCCGGCATGATAACACAACTAAAATATTTTGTAATATATGAAGCGTATGGTTTGGTCAGAATCACGAAGCCGGTCTGCGCAGGAAACTGCGAAAGGAGGAGTGTCACATGGATATGGAAAAGATCAGACAGCTGCAGGAAATCATTGACGGGAGCGACAATATCGTCTTCTTTGGCGGGGCGGGCGTCTCCACGGAGAGCGGGATCCCGGACTTCCGGAGCCAGGACGGACTCTATCATATGAAATACAAATACCCGCCCGAGACGATCATCAGCCACACCTTCTTTGTGAGAAAGCCGGATGAGTTCTACCGTTTCTACAAGGATAAGATGCTGGCGCTGGACGCGAAGCCGAACGCTGCGCATCTCAAGCTTGCCGAGCTGGAGAAGGCGGGAAAGCTGAGAGCCGTCATCACCCAGAACATCGACGAGCTGCACCAGAGGGCGGGCAGCAGGGAGGTGCTGGAGCTGCACGGATCAGTGCTTCGCAACTACTGCACCCGCTGCGGGGCATTTTACGACGCGGAGTTTGTGAAAAGCGCGGACGGGATTCCGAAGTGTACCCAGTGCGGCGGCACGGTGAAGCCGGATGTCGTGCTCTATGAGGAAGGGCTGGACAATGACATCATGAGCCGCTCCATCAATTATATCCGGAACGCGGATGTGCTGATCATCGGCGGGACAAGCCTGGTCGTATACCCGGCGGCGGGGCTGATCGATTATTTCCATGGAAATAAGCTCGTGCTGATCAACAAGGGCGCGACGGCGCGGGATGCCGGCGCGGA
>ONVT01000243.1 GCA_900321365.1 uncultured Eubacteriales bacterium
AACTGCTCCTTCAAAGGAAATATCCGCGCTCAGGAGGACGCCGGCGGGATCGCCGGAATCAATGAAAAAAGCGGTTTGATCTGCTCCTGCACTTTCTCAGGAAAGGTCATTGCTCCGCACAGGGCCGGCGGAATCGCCGGCAGGAACGACGGCAGCATTGCAGGCTGTACCAGCGAGGGAGAGGTCAACACCGAATATATCGAGACAGACGCCCAGACAAAGAGCAGCCTGGCTGCGGGTCTTTCGAATCTTTCTTCCTTTGACGTCTCTTCCGTCAGCGAGGAAGACTTCGTAGACATCATGGATATCGGCGGGATCGCCGGTTATTCAGAAGGTCTGATCAGTGAATGTCTCAGCACCGGAACCGTGGGCTACGCGCACACCGGTTATAACGTAGGTGGCATTGCCGGCCGCTCGTGTGGATTTACCGTCAGATGCACAAATGAGGGACCGGTGTACGGGCGCAGGGATGTCGGAGGAATCCTTGGGCAGGTGGAACCGGAGAGCATCTGGGAGTATTCCAGAAGCCAGCTGGAGGATCTGCAGCAGCAGCTGCATCAGCTGAATGCGTTGATTGACGCTCTGTCAGCAGATGTGTCAGATTCTACCGACGCGATCCGTGATGATGTACACGCCGCATCCTCCTGCGCGGAGGATACAATCCAGGATCTGCAGTCTCTCACGAATGAGATCGGCTTTGATGTAGAGAAGACTTCTGCCGCGATCTCAGAATCGGCCCGCCTGCTTCGCTCTGCATATGACGAGAAAAATGCGCAGGCGCTGAGGGACGCTCTGAGCCAGCTGGCGCAGCTGGTCCGGGCAACTGACTTCTTCAGCCAGCCCGTATATGTGACAGTGACGGGGGATACTACAAAGAACACCGATGTTTCATCGCAGCTTTCCTCTGTTCTGGACGCGCGGGAAGCGGACTGGTGGCAGAAGCTGGACGACTACCTGAACAGCAGGGAGCAAAACAGCGGCCAGGGGTCATGGATCCCTGTTCCCTCCGGAACTTCTGACGCGGGAAACACGAATACACCGATTCCTGACACGGTGATACCAGACATAGGTAATCCGGATCCCGGACTCATTGACTCCGGAAACACGGGCACTGATATCATTGACCCGAATGCTCCAGATTCGGAACTCATCGACTCTGGAACATCAGATACAGGAAACACAGACGCCGGCGCGAATGCAGACACCTCCCCGCAGGAGGATGTCCCGGCGGTCATTTCCGACCTGTCAGACGGAAGCGACACCATCGTTCCGGATGAAGACCTTTCCGCAGGTATTATCGGCGGTGATGGAGCTGTACCATCTGCAGACAGCGGAACACCTGTGCAGGCTGCGGGAAGTGATGATGTATACATGGCTGCTGCGGACAGTGATGATGCATACATGGCTTCCGCAGGTAGTGATGAGACTTCTGTGCCGGTTGCCGGAAATGATGAGGCTTTCATGGCTGCCGCGGGCATGGAGGATTCAGCCGCAGTTCCGGATACGGAATACGTGATCCCTGAAGAGTCTGTCATGACCGGATCAGGGAACATCGTCATGGAACAGACGGTTCGCACGAGATCAGAGGATACCACAGACGGCGACATCATCGTGGAGGATACCGGGAACGACGGTACAACCGTGCTGGATTACAACTCCGACCTGGACCGAAATGTCTCCCTGGGCGACGTTGTCTCTGTAGATAAATCCCGGGATTCCGACGTCAAGGTGGACGTGAACGCGAACCTTCCGGACACGGATCAGCTCCGCTCTCTGCTGAACGCGGTTCTTACTGACACGGCGTCACTGCTTGATCCGGCTTCAGTAGAAAATGCCCTCCTTGTCCTTCAGCAGCTGCAGATCACGCCGCCTGACTCGGATTCCTTCTATCAGAATTTTGAAAAGCTTGCCGCGTCGACAGTGCCGGTCGCGGATGACGCGGGCCTTCTTGCGGGGAAGGCCGAATCAGATATCGACGCCATCACGAGTCAGATGGATCAGATCGTCGACACATTCTTCAGCCTGACGGAGAACATTTCGCTGGACGATCGGTATGAGGAGACGGACATCTCCCGTCAGGATCCGTACCAGAGCGATTCCTCTTCCGTGGAAAGCTGCAGAAATACAGGAGAGGTGAACGGTGACACCAACGCAGGCGGAATTGTCGGCAGTATCGGTTTCGAAAACAGGATCGACGCAGAAGGAAAGCTGGATATCTCCCGGTATCTGCTCAACGACGCAAAGTACACGATCTTTGCGTCTGTGCGCAAATGCTTCAACAGCGGCGCCGTCACTGCAAAGAAGGAAGCGGCAGGCGGAATCGCCGGGTCTATGGAATTCGGAATCGTCACGGACAGTGCCAATACCGGCGAGGTCCGCGTCCAGGAGGAGGACTTCTGCGGTGGAATCTGCGGCTCCTCACAGGGGACGATCACACAATGCGTTTCAAAATGCCTTCTGTCCGGACACGCGAATATCGGCGGAATTGCCGGAAAAGGCGGCAGCCTCAGTGAGTGCATTTC
>ONVT01000242.1 GCA_900321365.1 uncultured Eubacteriales bacterium
GTTTTCTTCTGCAGCTGTGTGGAGGTTGCCTGAAGTTTCAGAAAATGTACGCAGATCGTGACAACTGCAATAGCCGCGACCGTCAGAAACAGAACATAACGGAGGTTCATGCTGAGCGAACGCTCGCGCACCGCCTCAATCTGGGTGCGCCTCAGTTCCTTCTCACGAACCTGTGGGACTGTGCTGACGCTGCGGACCGTGTTGCCCTCGATCACTTCGTCAGTATAGCGCAATGTGCTGTTTCTTTCAATCACCCTGTACCGTGGCATGTTTTCTAAATCTCTCCTCTATAAACGCAGGTTTATATTCTGATTCAATCCGGTCGGCATCAGGACTCCGTCAGCTTCGCTGACACCTCATGCCCAAGGTTGCGAATACCGTAACCTCATGCCTTCGGCATTCGCTAACGGTATTCAGCTCTTTCAAATACGCGCAGCTTCGCGCTTTTTGAACGCGGGTTGCTCTCTGCCTCCTCCCCGGACGGGAGAATCGGCTTCCTGGTAATGACCCTGCCCAGGCTCTTTCTTCCGCATACGCACACCGGAAACTCCGGAGGGCAGATACACGGATTCTCCGCTGAGCGGAACGCGTCCTTTACGATACGGTCCTCCAGCGAATGAAAGGTGATGATGCTGATCCGCCCTCCCGGATTCAGGAGGGAGATCATCTCATTCAGGGAATCTTCCAAAACCCTGAGTTCTCCGTTCACCTCAATGCGGATCGCCTGATAGGTCCTTCTGGACGGATGCCTGCCGGATGCCCTCGCCTTCGCGGGGATCGCGGACTTTATAATCTGGTTTAACTCCCCTGTGGTTTCAATCGGTTTCTGTTTTCTCTGTGTCTCGATCCTCTGAGCAATCCTTGCGGCAAATTTCTCCTCGCCATACTCCCTCAGAATCCTCGTCAGATCAGCGGCGGACCAGGTATTCACGACCTCCCTCGCCGTGAGATGACCTCTTCGGTCCATCCTCATGTCCAGAGGCGCATTATCATCGCGATAGGTGAATCCGCGCTGCGCGTCGTCAAGCTGGTACGAGGATACCCCCAGATCCAGCAGGATTCCGTCCACAGACCGGATGCCCCTTTCAAAAAGCACCTCTTTCATCTGGGCATAATTCGCCCGCACGACAGTTACCTTACTCCCAAACTCCCCAAGGCGTTTTCCGGCCGCCTCGATCGCCGCGGCATCCTGGTCGATCCCGATCAGCCTTCCTTCCTTTGAAAGCCTTTTCGCGATCTCATAAGAATGTCCTCCCCCGCCAAGTGTTCCGTCAACGTAGATTCCGTCAGGCGAAACGCGCAGTGATTCGACTGCCTCCTCGAGAAGGACCGGTGTGTGTCTGAATTCCACACGTCCCTCCTTCCGGTTCTGTCCGCACCCACTCCCCTGGCTGCGTCATGGTCTCCGTCCGTATCCACTCCCCTGGACACGTCATGGATTCCTTTGTCCATTGCCTTAAGCAGCTCCCTTTCTGCCATCCGGCGCTTCCCCCGGCCGCTCCCTTCAGCCGCGGGAAACTCTTTACAGATCAATATCCAATCCGTCCAGAGCTTCCATGGACTCGTCGATCTCATCTGCCGAAGTCGCATCCATGTACTTCTCCCTGGCCCAGAGCTCAACGCGCTTCATGGACCCCTCGACCACGATATCCTTCTGCATTCCGGCGAATTCCCTCAAATTCTCCGGGATCAGGACTCTTCCCTGTTTGTCCATCTCGCAGTTGGTCGCGCCCGCGGCGAAGAACCGTACGACTTTCCTGGCATCTTTGTTTGTAAGCGGCAGTTTCGACAGCTTTTCTTCGAAGACACTCCACTCATCCATCGGATAAGCAAACAGACAGCCGTCCAGCCCCCTTGTAATCATGAATTCCGCTCCCAGCTGTTCGCGGAACTGTTTGGGGACGATCAGCCTGCCCTTGGCATCTAACGTGTTCTTGTAAGAACCATAAAACATCGTGCCGGACTGCCTCCACCGGAGCTGCTTCGTCAGGAAACGCGGGAACCTCCCTTATGATTCACCACTTTTCCTCCCTTATGACCCACAACTCACCACTTTTTGCCACTTACGTGGCTATATTAATGTATTTTCAGTGAATCCGCAAGATAGAACGTCTGTTTAGTTTCGAGCCTTTTGTGTAGATTGCCAAAGGCCTTTTTTGCTCATATTGAGGCTCCGCCATTTCTTCCGCACCACATATTGTGCCGCGGACGCACAAAAAAGCGCCCGGACCGCTCCAAACGGTCCGGGCGTGCACAAAATATTTTTTATTTTTTGCCTGATTATCCGATTTTTTCCACCTGTGCGGTTGCCATGCCTGGCACCAAATGAGCGAATCGAAGACGCGGGGATTCGTTCAGTCCGGGATATCCGTCATGATATCCAGCTGGAAGCCTTCCCACATGTTCGCGCTCACGTTCCAGTCCCTCAGGTCTGTCACGATGCGATGATAAAACGCCTGTCCTCCGTGCACGATATCATAGGTGCGCGCATCGCCCCTCGCCTCGAGGTGGCGGCCGAAGGAGCAGTTCTTTATGTCATCCGCGCTGTAATCGTCCTGCGTGCCATCCGGCCAGTAGATGTAGAATCTCGGAACCTGGGGTTCGCTGGAAAAACGCACGTCGCCTGTCAGCTCCAGGATCTTTCTGCCCGCCGGCTCGTAGCAGCACAGCACATGCGCGTAGCGCCACACGGTCCTTGTGAAATCCGATACCCGAAACTGCATCAGCCATCCCTCATCCATCATCCCTGCCCCGTCATCCTTTGATATGATCAGGACAATCGGGAACTGGCGCTCCGGATCCGTGATCGCGCGGGCAACGGACTCCGTCTCCTCGTCGCGCACGATCCTCCTCCTGCCGGAGCAGGGCAGGGCGCTGAACACGCCGATATTGTCCACAATGTTCTTGTAGAACCCGGGATAGGAAAAATACGTCGACTGGCGTTCCACTGTCGCGGAATCTTCTCTCTCGGGCTGCGCGTATCCGTTCAGGACCTTCAGCCACAGGCCCGGCGTAACGCCACTTCCGTCCTCCTCCTGCTCATAGACGGACGCCTCGGAAAACCAGATCCTGCCGCCCACCTCCGGATCCATATGCCGGACATGGACATTCATCACATGTTTTTCCGGATGATACTTCACCGCGACATGGTAGGCGAGAAGATCCGCATGGAAGGTCTGCACCTCCTGCGGCATGCTGTGGAACAGAACGCCGTACTTTGCCAGCGTCCATTTCCAGATAATCCTCGCGCACTGGTCAAAAAGAATATCCGCCGACACCTCATCCGGCTGGTTCTTCAGCCGGCTGCCGTCCAGTCTTGTCCGCATCTGGAACGCGACATGCCTTCTCAGCGGGCGCAGCTCATAGTGTCTTGACTCTGTCTCCGAATCTTCCCTTCCGTCATTGAACACATCCGCCCGGCGGAAAACTTCGGTAAGCCTGTCGTCATGGAACACGCTCTCGTTGAGGAGCGCTATGATCGTATTGACGTTGATCGGCACGTGGCGGGTTCTGGACAGAAGCTGTCCGATCAGGATCGGCCTGGGCGTACGGAAGATCTGCTTTGCCAGGTTCTCCGAACGGACCATGTCGTCGTTCAGAATCTGTTCCACCTCCGGATAGAGCTGGGCTTCCCCGAGCTTCAGGCGGAAATGGCTCTTGATCATGTCGCTCCAGCGCCCGGACTTGTAAAGTGCGTGTCCCAGATCCTCAAACAGCGTAACCATGGACTTGTCGCACAGTTCGAGCGTCGCGAGAATCGAGTTGAAGTAGCGCGAGAACCCCGGATAGTGGCTCCACAGCTCCTCTCCCTTGTATCTCATGTCGTGCTCGACCTCATGCCATCCCTCGAAGAACATCGTCTTGATCTGGATCTCGAAGGTGTCGTCGATGCACATATCCCAGGTCTGCGGAGAAATCTCCGATTTCAGATAGCCGGGCAGGCGGAACACGCCGTTCAGCTTCGCAGGCTTGAATTCATCCTCACTGCGCTTGGAGGTCGACCACTCGATGACATCAAAGGTCCGGGCCATGATATTTCTGCAGATATCGACATCGTCGTCAAAATACAGGTTGATGCGAACGCCGATCAGATCCTGAAGCTTGTGTTCCTCGCTGAGGTCCTTCAGTTCGAACTTTCTGGCCATGGACTGGCTGGTCTTCGTTCTGGAAAAGCATCTGTAATAGAGCCCGCACTGCTCCAGGCGGTCACTGACAATGCGGCGCAGATCCTGCTCGACCACCGGCGGGACCTTCACGGCCGCCGCGAGCTGTTCCTTCGTAAATGAGGCAGGGACGATCTCCTCCTGCTCATTTGCGTTATTCGTGTTGTACTCATTCATAACTGTGTTTCCTGTGCCAGGCACCGGAATGACAATCTTCCGGATCTGCCTGTGTGTTTCTTCGTTTTTTACTGATATACCGGGTTCCCATACATGTCGTATCCCTGTCCTGTATTCGGATCGGTCCATGCGATCTGCGCTGAAGAGGATGTGGAGGATCCGGAAGAATAGACCGGATTTCCATACATGTCATAGCCCTGTCCTGTCGTCGGATCCGTCCAGGCGATGGCGTTGGAACTCTGGTTCGACCCGGAGTAGATCTCGATGTTGTTCTGCGCGGAAGTATCGGTGGTTCCCGCCGTAGCCGTCTGGGACGTGTTGTCCATGGACGCCGCGCCCTGGGATCCGGATGTGTCCACGGCAGGTGCCGATGCCCCGGACATATATGGAGTGACCATGTAGGCGGAATCCGGATATCTGTCGATAAAACGCTGGAAAATCTCATTCGCCTTCTGGCTGTCCCCGGCATTCAGATACGCGAATCCCAGGTAGTACAGGGCGTCATAGTACCGCTCGCTCTCCCCGCTCTCA
>ONVT01000241.1 GCA_900321365.1 uncultured Eubacteriales bacterium
ATATAGGATGCCATATCAGGGGAATCCACCATGCCGATGTCCGGAAGCTCTCCGGAAACCGCGCCGATCGTATACTGATTCATCAGCTCCTGGCGGGATACATAAGTCGGAACGATGTAGACCTCATCCTGCAGCTCATTGTACTCGTTACAGAAGTCAATGATCGCCTGCGCATCCGCGGAAGCGTCAAAGTAATGCCACAGGGTCAGCTCCTCCGCGCCCTTCTCATTCGGCTTGAGCTCTGTCGAAGCATCATCCGCCAGTGCCGGGGCAGCAAAGGCAACAACCATTGCCGCTGACAGTAAAACAGAAACCAGTTTTCTCTTCATAATACAGCCTCCTTCATAAAACGCACTACTTACACAACTCTGATTATGCATATTACATAATTTGTGCTCTATGTGACTGCACTATATCATCGGTTTTTCCTTTGAACAACCTATCGTTTTAGGGCGGAGGTGTTTTTTCTAAGCTATATTTTTAATAGGCGGTGTAATATTTTAATATTTCCGGTTATTTTGACAGATTCATCTCCATTCCGCTGCTGCTTCGTCTGCGGCACAAACAGTCATGAAATCGTATCTTTCACACTGTCACCCAAGATACACCCGCTTCGGTTTGTCATAGGTGTAGAACACAGATTCCACCTCCAGGTTTTCGGTGATCTTCACCTGTGCCTCCGGTGTCAGGGCCAGGGTCTGGTGCCAGACGCCCTTCGCAAGTACGACCGGTTTGTCCAGTATAAAGGCATGACAGTCCTCCGGCGTGTCATGCTCTGCCACGAGCAGAACCGTGATCCCGTGCAGGGGCTCAAAAGATTCTTTCGACGTCGGGTGACACTCGATCTTCTGGATCTCCTTGTTGGAATAGCGGAACACCGCCACCCTCCACGGATTCTCCGGCTCGGTATCCGCAATATAGAAATTGCTGGTATCTCCCGGAAGAAATTCAAGAACCGTTCCAAACGGCTTGAAGGCCGTCACACTTACACTCTCAAGCGGAATTCCCATTCTTCAATCCTCCTTCCGTGTTCCATATGTTTTTTTCGTTCAGTTCATCAATAACTGATACATCCTGCGTGTTTCTGTTTGTCTTTTCCTTCTGCTTTGCCAGACAAAAAACCTTACATGGTTTTCTGTCGCCAGGCACTTCCCGATTCTGTTCAGAAGAATGACGGATCAGAAAAGATCTTCCTCCAGCATCCTCCTGTAAAGGACAGCGTTCTGGTGGTCGTACTCATACTCCAGCGCCTTGTCAAAGCACTCCTTTGCCTCCTGCCTGTCTCCGGACCCGATGTGTGACAGTCCCATCAGATACCAGCAGTGGGCGGTGTTTTTCTTCGTAAGGTCCGTATCGAAGATCAGGAAGTCCGGCATGGAAACCGCGAAATAATCGTACTCCATCACGTCCCTCACATGTCTCTCACCGTAATCCATCAGCTTGTTGAAGCAGCGGCAGGCCTCCTTCTGTTTTCCGAGCCGTTCCTTCGCCAGTCCCTTGAACAGAATCATGTCCGCCGGCTGGTCGTAGTAATACATCGCTCCGGCAGGCTCATCCTCGCCAAGCTCCGCATTCTCATAGGCCTGCTTCGCTTTATCCTCCCGGCCCAGGGCCTCCCACGTCCTTCCAAGCCAGTACCAGATATGGTTGTCCTTGGTTCCCTCGAGCCTTCCCTCTCCGAGATTCTCCGGATAGAGCAGCGCAAGCTCCAGCTTCTGCCTGGCAGCCTCCGCGTCGCCTGCCTTCAGCAGGCGCACCGCCATCTGCACCAGGCTGGTCTTATACTGCATCGGAACTTTGCCCTCCCCGCCTTCCCATGGGCGGAACGAATGGCTCATGATGGCTTCATACACCTGCTCATACTGTCCGGACGAATTGCGCAGGGTCAGCTCCTCGACCATCAGGTCATCTCTCTTATGGGAAAGCTCCGGGTGGGATCCGAGTTTTTCCAGCCTCTTTTCGATCGGAACGCCGGCCTTCTTATAGAGCTGGTCCAGCTCCAGGAAGACCCTGGCGTCACTTTGATCAAGGGAAAATGCCCTCTCCATCTGTCTGAGAGCTTCTTCTGTCTTCCCCTTCTTGTTGAAATACACCAGTGCCAGATTGCGGTGCACGGTCGGGAAGCTGTCATCCTCTTCCTCCGAGCGCTCCCACAGCTGCATCGCCCTGTCATACTGCAGCTTGTCGTAGAACAGGCATCCGAGATAATAGGACGCCTTCGCCGCCTTCTTTCCGTTTTCTCTCAGCGTGCGGA
>ONVT01000240.1 GCA_900321365.1 uncultured Eubacteriales bacterium
CTGAAGCTGAGAGAGCAGATGGCATACACTGCGTAGATGCAGGCAGTCCTGCCGGTGAGTATTGCTGTGTGCAGTGTCCTGCTGTGCACATGGAATACGGTACCTGTCCTGTGGCAGGGATGATCCGAAACGGACTCCGAGCTAAGGGATATGGTTTATCATCGGGGGACCAGGTCCGGCTGCATACAGCAGCCTGCGGTGAAAGCCGCATCAGGAAGCACGCGTCTTTAGACGTGTGAGGTTCACACATAGTAGACAGTGCTCTGTCGTTTGCCATAAAGTGTGTCTGACACTGATACTCCATTGAGGACAGTATTATGGTATTGTTGGAAAAGAGAATATCAATAGATGAACTGAAGATAATCGAAACGGAGACTTTTTTCGATTATGCATGATATCCGAGGGTGGGACGGTACGTTGCCGATCCGGAAGCAAGAAAAGTGATAGAGGAGATCGTCAGAAAATGGATCGAATTATGAGATGGTACTCCATGCCTGTCGGCACACAGATCTCGAATATTGGAAGTGAAGTCATGCGGGCGATCAGATGGAAAAAGAAAAATGACACACCCAAAATGATGAGTTTCTACAACAAGGCAATCGAACTTATTCGCCTGACAGAAAGCGACCCAAAGAACGTTCATCGAAGGAATGAGCTGCACTCTTGTGAAGAAGAGCTGGCTGATTATTTTCTCGGTGAAAACCTCTATGGCACTACTGAAGATTCCCTGACCCGCTTCTATGATTCCTTTATCAGGTGAAAGATCAAGTGAAAGGCATTATCTCTCACCAAGCTTAAGGTACGGGACTGCGTTCAGGTCCCAGCCGGAGCACACTCCTTTGCGATATTCGAAATACGCGGCGGCGCCGATCATCGCGGCGTTGTCCGTACAAAGCACCGGGCTCGGGCGGTAAAAATGCACCCGCCGTCTTCGGCACGCTTCCTCCATCGCCTCTCGCAGCGCAGTGTTGGAGGCGACTCCGCCGGCGATGGCGAAGTGTTCAAATCCGTATTCTTTCATCGCGCTGACGGAATGCTCCACCAGCACATCCACGACAGATTTCTGGAATGAGGCGGCGACGTCCGCCACGCAGATCTCCTCCCCCTTCATCTGTTTCTCATTCAGATAATTCAGAACGGCGCTCTTGAGCCCGCTGAAGGAGAAATCATACTCCGATCCTCTCACTTTTCCGTGCGGAAATGCAATCGCGAGGGGATCTCCCTCTCTGGCTGCCCTGTCAATCTTCGGGCCTCCCGGATATCCCAGGCCGATCGCCCTCGCAACCTTGTCAAAAGCCTCTCCGGCCGCGTCGTCCGCCGTCTTCCCGAGGATCTCATATTCACCGTAGTCCTTCACACGGACAAGATGGGTGTGTCCGCCGGAGACAACAAGGCATCCGAAGGGAGGCTCCAGATCGGGATGCTCAATGTAGTTCGCACTGATATGGCCTTCGATGTGGTGAACCCCGATCAGCGGCAGTCCTTTCGCCCAGGCGATCGCCTTCGCCTCGGCAACTCCCACCAGAAGAGCGCCCACAAGCCCGGGCCCGTAGGTTACAGCGACCGCGTCGATCTGATCCAGTGTTATCTGTGCGTCATCCAGTGCCTGCTGCACCACCTGGTTGATCCGCTCAATGTGTTTCCTGGAGGCTATCTCCGGGACGACCCCTCCGTAAAGAGTATGGATGTCAATCTGGGATGAAATCACATTTGACCTGACATCCCGCCCGTTCACGACGACAGCGGCGGCCGTCTCATCGCAGGAACTCTCAATCGCAAGTATGCGGATTTCATCTTCCATTCTGCACTCCTCATTCTTCATCCAGACTTGTTCTCTGCTGTAATTATCAGTCCTCGAATCCCAGCTCCGTGCTCATCCCGTCGCGTCCGAATACCGTACCCGGGAAGATCTTCCTCACATGATCTTCATATTCCTCCGGATGTGCCAGGGACGGGCTGTAATGAGTCAGCCACAGCTCCTTCACCTTCGCGTCCCTGGCAAGGGCGCAGGCCTCGTCAATCATCATGTGCCGGTGTTCCTTCGCGTTGGCGAACTTCTCCGGC
>ONVT01000238.1 GCA_900321365.1 uncultured Eubacteriales bacterium
ACCGCGGTATATGCGGTTAAACTAAGCGCTTTCCGGCGCTGACGCTTGGAAATCGCTAAGGTTAACCAGTATAACAGACGAAGAAATATGGCAAACGCAGGAGCTGGCAATGAGAATAAGGAAGCTTGACAGACAGTCATGGGATATGGTCTATAAGATTATGGACAGCATCTGTTCCATAATGGTTCTGCCGTTCGCTGTTTACGGCCTGTTTGACGACGTGGGAGAAGTGAAACTGCGCCTTTTCTGCGCGGCATTCTTCTTTGCGTTCAGCCTGTCTTTTTTCTTTCAGGCCCTCCGGAGAAGAAACAGTTCCGATACCTATATATGGCAGCTGATTCAGATGGCAGTCTATCTGGTATCGGTTATCCTGATTCTGGCAGTTCCCAGTTCGGACGTGAGCACACCGATCATAACCGTCATGTTCGCGGCCATGCTGATTCTGACCCGGGTGCGGTCGATCGTGAAAGAGAGGACTTACCGGAATGTGTTCTTTAACATATCCTGTATTATGCTGATTACAGTGGCGATGATATTTGGATCATTCCTGTTCGTCTGCCTTTATATGCTGGCTGTGGATCTGGTTCATATTGTCACCCTTTCTTTCTCAGGAATGGATATGAAAATCCTGCTGCGGGTGATTCGGAAAACCTATGTGGTGGATGTTATGTCCGGCCTGATTCTGTTTATAGCCGCCTTCTCTGTTGTCTTCCCGGTTCTGGAGAAGAATATCACGTCTTATCACGATGCGCTCTGGTACTGCTTTGCGGTTGTCACAACCATCGGATTCGGTGACTATGCGGCAACAACTCCTTTGGGAAGAGTCATGTCGGTCATACTGGGGATTTATGGAATTGTGGTGGTTGCCCTGGTCACCTCTGTGGTTGTAAACTTTTATTCAGAAATCAAAACACTCCCTGATAACCCGGAGGAAGAGGAATCAGAATCCGAAGAAACAACATGAAAACGAAGGGTATCATGCTTTTGGCAGTGTGATAAGAGATTTGTTTCCTGAAACCGTCTATCCGGCAATTAAGAAAGAATGTGAGGGCTGAAAATGAATGAGAATTTCAACACGACGTTAGAAACACCAGAATTTGATGAGGGCGCAGGAAGAGCAAATCCATCCTCTTACCTGGATCGGACCTCAGCGACGATCCTGATGGTCATCAAGCTGGCGGAAGGCCTGAGCAAGCTGTGTCTTGCCATATTGGGGGCTTTTGTACTTCAGACAGTAGTGACTTCCCTCAACCGGATCTTCCAGGAGGGAACCACTGTCGCTGACGGGAAAGCCATGGTCGCGCAGTTTTTGAAAACTCTTCGGGTTCCCACGGAAACGATTCAGCAGATTGTCGATGCATTCCCATTGAATATTACGTTTTCTTCCAAACCGGTCGTATATGTGTTCGTGATTTGCCTGCCGTTTGTACTGATCGCTGTTCTGGAAGCGATCGCTGCCATCCGGCTGCGCCTCGGAAAGGGCGGGACACGCACAATCGGGATTCTCCAGATGATCTATTATGTGCTCGACGCGCTCAAACTTCTGGTGTTTGCATTGTGTGCCATCGCCATGAGCATTATCATAATTATTCGTCTGGGCGGGCCGGCAAGCATCATGCTCTCGACGATTTTTGTCAGCCTGGCAGTTTTCTATATTCTGATCTCGCTGCCCACCCTGCTCTATCACAGGAATATTGCGAAGATTATGGGTGATATCCGCTATGAGATGCAGACGGGAAGACAGGCGGCGCGCAGGCAGACTCATTTCAAAAAGATCCTGATCACCCTGATCGTCCTGGAAGTGATTGGCGCTGTTGTATCGATCGCCGCTTCCTGGAGTCCCAAGCAGGGAGGCGTTATCGCTGCTCTGATTATCGCGGCCCTGATCGGTCCCCTGGTGAAGCTGCTGAAATACATCTGTGTGATGTGCTGCTACCGGAACTATATGCACGAGGACGGCACTGTGGAAACGGAGAGGAACGTTTCCCATACGCCGCAGATCATCCTGATCGTGCTCGTTGTGCTCTTCTTTGCCATTCCGAACATTTTCCTCTGCTTACAGGCAAGTGCTTTCTCGGATACGATCGTTGAAAAGGTGGAGGAGTTCTTCAGCGATGCGCGGCAGACAGTGGATGAGCTGAGCGTTGTGGCGGAGGAACAGATCACGGCTGTCCAGTCACAGATTGAGGACGCCCAGTCACAGATTGAGGCTGCCGCTCAGGTTGCGTCTGAGAATGCAGCTGATGCTCCGCAGGGCGAAACGAAGGCAGAGAAAGGGGAAGCAGCTGCTTCCCAGCAGAATGCGGCAAAGGAGGAAGCAGGAGATGCGGCTCCTGAGAAGACTGCTGCTCCTGCAGAAGATACAGCAAATAAGGAGAACAGTGTTTAATCAGAAACCACAGGCTTGCAATAAGAAGGATCCTGAATGCCTGCATGAGCGGGGCATTCAGGATAACAGGCCGAAAATGACTATACTAAGGAGGATGACGATGTTATGACAAAGGAAGAACTGACAATCCAGAGTCCGAAGGACATCAGTCTGCAGAAGTGCAGAAGTTCTCTCATCGCGAGCGGGGGTGCCATGGTGCTTTTCGCCCTGTGGACGGTACTGCGGTCAATTGTACAGATCGATCAGCTCAATAATATAGCAAACAGCGAAGCACTGAAGCCGCTGATTACAACAGTTCTGGTCATGAGCCTCATTGACCTTGTCCTGAAGCTCTATGTCGGCCTGTCTGCCAGGGTGGAAGGCTTTGGCAGGAAGAGGAAGAGACCGTATCTCGTCCTGGGGATCATCATAGCCGTCTTATCCCTGATCTGGGTGATCTATATGCTTGTTGAGCTCCCGGCTGCGATCAGTCTGTACGGCCTGCTCGAACCAGTCGTTACTCTGTTGGTGGAGGCAACCGTTTTATATGCAGCACTGGATCTGGTCTTCTCTGCCAGGAAGGTGAGGAAACTGGAAGAAGAAATGGGGAGGGTTTAACAGATGCAATTGGATTTCCATTATTATGCGACTTACTGTGCCGCGTATCTGGCCGGCTACTCCCACGAAGAGAGTGTGAAGATCTGCTACAGCGCCCAGTTTCCGGACAACTGTACCCGGACCTTCCTTGCAGGTGTGCAGGCGCCTGTCTCTGCCGCAACCACGCAGACTGCACTGGAGATGGCCGACGCGAATACGGATCCGGTCGGGCTGCAGGATATCACCCGTATATGGGCGTCCTTCCATTTTCTTCCCGGCGATCTGAACGCAGATGTAAAGAAGGGCGGGAAGACGTATAAGAACAAATACCGGCTGATCTGCAATCCGAACAGTGAGCTGCTCAAAGAAACCGTCAACCAGGTCAGGGGCAAAAGCCTCGAAGCCGTCGGCATGGCGATGCATATCCTCGCCGACACCTGGGCTCACCGGTACTTCGCGGGAACGCCGTCGGTGTATATCAACAGTACCAATAACTACTTCTACGAGATCCTGGAACAGGACGGAGAGTGGAAGCAGCGGCCTGTGAATTTCAAGCACACGCCCGGCGAGAATATCGATAACTGCAGCTATATCAGCAGCCTTGGAACAGACAGTGAGTCATCCGTCATGAATCTGGGGCACGGACGGGCCGGACATCTTCCGGATTACAGTTTCATGCGGTATAAGTACATGCCGGCGTGGAATGACTATAAGTTTATCTATAAAGACAATCCGGAGGATTATTATCACGCGTTCTGCCAGATGATCTATACCATGTCTTATCTCAGGAACGGGACAGGCAATTTTGAGACCGGCGTATATGCCACTGATATCGCAAAGCCCTATGAGAAGGAGATCCGCTGGATCATAGAGAAGCGGCAGCTGGACGCGTGCACTGACTGGAAGGTATTCGGTGAGAAGCTCTCCGGGCAGGAGATTCCTGACTTCAGTGTGGACAGATTCCGCGACGAGTATGTGAGCGCCTCTGACGCTCAGAAGGACGATACCGGCCTCGGGAGGTTCATCCTGGCCGCGCTTGCACAGAAGAGTATGATCACAAACAGGATTTACAGATCAGGAAACATGCAGGCCGGTTATTCGATGGAATATGACGGCAAGAACGTAGGCATCAAGGATTATCTGAAGCTCCTGGGATTCAGAAAGAAAGGAGGAGACACATGAGAAAACTGACCAGATTCAAAAACCTGATTATCGGCGTCATCATGATTGTGTTTGCTTTGCTCCTGCTGATCTGGCCGGATTACGGCACGCCTGCGATTATGCTGGTCGTCGGTCTTGCTCTCCTCATCTATGGCATATACTGCCTGGTCTTTTTTGGCACGAGGGCAGTCCATATGGTAGGGGGAAAGCGGATCTTTTACCGCGGCATCCTGCTGCTGGATCTGGGTGTATTTATGCTGGCCGCCTATAAAGGGTCGGAGCGCCTGGTCTTCTGGTATCTGATGCTTCTTCTGGCTGCTACGGGCGCGATTGACCTGATCAGGGCCCTCGACTTCAGAAAGGCGGGGGCGCCTTGGAAAGTACGGGCGATCGTAGGAGCAGCCTGTATCATTGTCCTGTTTGTCGCGCTGATCTACAGGAAGAATCCGCAGACACTGGTTTATATCTTCTGTATAGCACTGACCATCTCTGCCATCAGTAAGATTGCATCCGTATTCAGGAAAACTGCTGTCATCTACATTCCGGAGTGACAGCAAAGATCAGGTAAGGTATAATCTGCTTTTAAAGAGGTATGCGATAGTCAACGACAGCTGGAAACTGCCGTTGGCTATAGAACTTTCAGCTATGGTTCGATCACTGATATGATCAGGGCTGCGGAAAAGATGAGGTAAAAAGAGATGAATTCAGACACTAATAACACGGAGACACTTGAGGGAAGGGCGACAAGAAGAAACGGCGTTAAGCGGATGATTTTTGCCGTAGTCGCGATTGCGATTGAGATTGCCGTGATCGTCATCCTGCTGACAATGCTGCATGATATTGCCATATGGATTGAGATCGTCCTGCGCATCTTTGCTATTGTGCTTTGCCTTTGGATCTACGCGAAGGATATCACATCTTCCATGAAGATGCCCTGGATTATCCTGATCCTGGCCCTGCCATTCTTCGGAGTGATCATGTACCTGCTGATCGGCCTGAACGGCTGGACAAAGAAGATGAGGGAGAGGTATGAGGAGATAGACAGCAGGCTCCTTCCGCTGCTGTCCGGAAAAGATGAGGAGACGATAAAGCGACTGGAGGAAACGGATCCTGCCGCTGCCGGCATCAGTTCTTATCTCCGGACGTATTCCGGCTATCCCGTGTGGCAGAACACGGATGTCGAGTATTATGACGATGCTACGAAAGGCCTGGAAGCGCAGCTTGCGGATATGAAGAAGGCCGAAAAGTTCATTTTCATGGAATACCACGCGATTGAGGACAAAACCTCCTGGAAGCGGATTGAAGACATCCTGGCCCAAAAGGCGTCCGAAGGGGTGGAAGTGAGGGTGTTCTATGATGATATGGGAAGCATCGGTTTCATTGATACGGACTTTGTGAAGAAACTGAACGGCAAGGGGATCGCGTGCCGCGTATTCAATCCCTTTGCTCCCGGACTGAATGTGTTCCTGAATAACCGGGATCACCGGAAGATCACGGTAATCGACGGAAAGGTAGGTTTTACCGGCGGGTATAACCTGGCGGATGAGTATTTTAACCTGACTCATCCCTTTGGCATGTGGAAGGATACCGGCGTCCGCCTGGAAGGAGATGCGGTACCGTCTCTGACGGTGGCATTCCTGGAGATGTGGAACGCGGGGAAAAAGAAGGTCGACGGACAGAACGACACCGATTTTGCGCAGTATCTGCCCCATTACGATTACCGGGCCGTCCAGAACGGATTTGTCCAGCCTTACGCTGACAGTCCCATGGATCAGAAACGGATTGGGGAAGACGTCTATATCAGTATGGCAGAGAAAGCGAACCGGTACTGCTGGTTTGTCACTCCTTACCTGATCCTGACAGATGAGATGATACACGCATTGAATCTGGCGTCAAGGCGCGGTGTGGATGTGAGGATCATAACCCCCGGAATTCCGGATAAAAAGATGATCTATTCCATGACCCGTTCCTTCTATCATTACCTGGTTAAGAGCGGCGTGAGGATATATGAGTGGACTCCGGGCTTCTGCCACTGCAAGATGAGCGTCGCGGATGATAAGATGTCAACCTGCGGCACGATCAACCTGGATTACCGCAGCCTGTACCATCATTTTGAGAACGGCTGCTGGATCTATGATTCGGACATTGCTGTTTCAGTTCGGAAAGATTTTGAATCCATGATAGCCGAGAGCCGCGAAGTGACACAGGAGTATCTTGAAGGGAAGGGCGCCGGCCTGAATATTGTGCAGATGTTCCTGCGGCTGTTTGCTGAGCTGATGTAAGCAGGGACAGCGGTCATATCAGAAACGGAAAATCTACAGCGATAAAGCGGGAGGGGCACAGCCCCTCCTTTTAAAAACATATTTACATATTGACTTAGTAGGTAAATATGAATATAATTTCGTCAGACACATCCTGAAAGGAGGTTTTACAGTGATTTATGCAGATCATGCCGCCACTACGAAGATGAGTGAGACGGCGGTTCGCACGATGCTTTCCCTGATGAAGGAAGGGTGGGGGAATCCGTCAAGTCTTTATGCGCATGGACAGAAGGCAAAGGAATTCCTGGAATCGGCGCGGGAAGACACAGCGCGTGTGATCGGCGCGAATCCCCGGGAGATTCTGTTTACTTCAGGAGGAAGCGAGGCGGATAACCAGGCAATTCTCTCAGCCGCTGAAATCGGGAAAAAGAAAGGGAAGATGCACATCATTTCGACGGCCTTTGAGCATCACGCGGTTCTTCACACGCTGGAAAAGCTGAGGAAAGAGGGATTTGAGATTACACTGCTGGATGTCCATGAGAATGGCCTGATTCTTCCTTCTCAGGTGGAAGAATGCATCCGGGAGGAAACCTGTCTTGTGACAGTCATGTATGCCAATAATGAGATCGGAACGATTCAGCCGATACGTGAGATCGGGGCTGTCTGCCGGAAGAGGGGGGTGCTGTTCCATACGGATGCGGTACAGGCTGTCGGGCACATACCGGTGGATGTGAAGAAGGATAACGTCGATCTGCTTTCCGCCTCCGCGCATAAGTTCCATGGGCCGAAAGGGGTCGGTTTCCTTTATGCGAGGAAAGGAGTCAGGCTGTACAGCCTGATTGAAGGCGGGGCGCAGGAGAGAGGAAAGCGTGCCGGAACAGAGAACGTGCCGGGAATCTGTGCAATGGCTCAGGCCCTGATAGAGGCGGATTCGAAGAAGGAAGAGGATGCCGCCCATATGACCAGGCTGAGGGACCGCCTGATAGAAGGACTGAAAGAGATCCCTCATTCTGCTCTGAACGGGGATCCGGTACGGCGCCTTCCGGGCAATGTGAATTTCTGCTTTGAAGGAATTGAAGGAGAATCTCTTCTGCTTCTGCTGGATGACAGAGGGATCTGTGCTTCTTCAGGATCTGCATGTACTTCAGGATCCCTTGACCCGAGCCATGTGCTTCTGGCGATCGGCAGAAAGCATGATGTGGCGCACGGTTCCCTGCGCCTGAGCATCGGAAATGAACTGACGGAGGCGGAAGCAGACTATATTATCCGGTCGGTCAGAGAGGTAGTGGAGTATCTCAGGGGATTTTCTCCGATCTGGCGGGACCTGATATCCGGCAAGAAGGAATTTATCCTGTAGGAGGTGGAAACCATGGCGTTGTACAGTGAGAAGGTGATGGATCATTTCCGCAATCCCCGCAACGTAGGCGTGATAGAGGACGCAAACGGGATCGGGGAGGTCGGTAACGCAAAGTGCGGCGACATCATGAAGATGTACCTGAAGATCGAGGACGATATTGTAAAGGATGTAAAGTTTGAGACATTTGGATGCGGAAGTGCGATTGCCTCCAGTTCCATGGCAACGGAACTGATCAAAGGCAGACCGGTAAGTGAAGTCAGGAAACTGACCAATAAGGCGGTGGCTGAAGCGCTGGACGGACTTCCGGATTATAAGATGCACTGCAGCGTACTGGCGGAGGAGGCGATCCAGTCTGCTCTGGAAGACTATCAGAGACGGACAGGAAAAGAAGTATAGGGCATTCTGCCCGGACAGTATGAAATAAAGAACAGAAAAGGAGACCAAACCCATGAGTAAATACAGATTTGAGACCCTTCAGCTTCATGTCGGACAGGAGCAGGCGGACCCGGCTACAGATTCGAGGGCTGTCCCGATTTATCAGACTACTTCTTATGTTTTCCATAACAGCCGGCACGCGGCTGACCGTTTCGGCCTTGCCGACGCGGGAAACATATATGGAAGACTGACCAATTCCACACAGGATGTCCTGGAAAAGAGGCTTGCGGCATTAGAGGGAGGAAGCGCCGCGCTTGCCCTTTCCTCGGGAGCAGCTGCAATTACATACACGATTGAAGCGCTTGCGGCAGGAGGCGGGCATATCGTCGCGCAGAAGACAATCTATGGAGGCAGTTTTAACCTGCTTGCCCATACACTGCCCCAGTACGGAATCAGCACAACCTTTGTTGACGCCCACAACCTCCGGGAAGTCGAGGAGGCCATTCAGGACAACACCAGGGCTGTTTATCTGGAGACGCTGGGAAACCCGAACAGTGATATCCCGGATATTGACGCAGTTTCTGAAATTGCCCACAGGCACGGTCTGCCTGTAGTTGTTGACAATACGTTTGGAACCCCATACCTGATCAGGCCGATTGAACATGGCGCAGACATCGTGGTGCATTCGGCGACCAAGTTCATCGGAGGGCATGGAACAACGCTCGGAGGCATTATTGTAGAAGCCGGAAAGTATAACTGGAAGGTGTCCGGGAAATACCCGAATATCGCTGATCCGAATCCGAGTTATCACGGTGTTTCCTTCTATGATGTGGCAGGACCGGCGGCGTTCGTGACCTTTATCCGGGCAATTCTTCTGAGGGATACAGGTGCCTGCATATCGCCGTTCAACGCGTTTCTGCTTCTGCAGGGGGTTGAAACACTTTCCCTCAGACTGGAAAGACACGCGGAAAACACGAAGAAGGTTGTGGAGTATCTGGCCGCCCATCCGAAAGTCGCGAAGGTCAATCATCCCTCCCTGCCGGACCATCCGGACCACGCTCTTTATGAGAAATACTTCCCGAACGGCGGTGCGTCCATCTTTACATTTGAGGTCAGGGGCGGTCAGGAGGAGGCCTGGAAATTCATTGATAACCTGAAGATTTTTTCACTGCTGGCAAATGTCGCGGATGTGAAAAGTCTGGTAATCCATCCGGCATCCACTACACATTCGCAGCTGTCTGAGGAGGAGCTTCTGGATCAGGGAATCACGCCGGGCACAATCCGACTTTCCATCGGTACAGAACATATTGACGACATCATTGCGGATCTGGAGAACGGATTTGCGGCTTTATAGGAAAAGCTCAGGGCGGACAGAAGAATGATAAGAATAACCGGAGGAGCTGCATCTGGCGGCTCCTTCTTTCTGTGTTACAAGTCTTACTCCCTCAGCCGCGGGGGTGGTGTGGGTGAGACTAATAACACTTTCTGACATCTGAAAAGTGCATATATTACGTTTTATGTGAAATGTCAGCCGCGGATGTGGTAGAATAGAAGCGGTACAGCCAATACTTTCCTCCCGCCTGTATCGCGATATGGATCGCCACAGCCCGGGAGAATATCTGCGGGAACGCGGCATTTTGCAGCTGAAAAGGGAAAACTGATATGGATGAGCGTCAGGATGGCAGAAAGCCAGGAAAAACAACGAATGGAAGAGCTGCTGCTTCAGGGGACCGGATCAGAAGGGAAGATACTTTCCGGCCTGATTATGATGACGAGGTGATGCGCCGCCGGGAGGCTGCCAGACAGAGACGCAGGGAAGAACGGATGCGTGCCCTGCGGATCCAGCGTGCGATCATTTTTGGCGTGACAGCACTGCTGCTGATCGCGATCATTCTCGTGGCCGTCAGCTGTGCACGGGGGAAGGGCAGTTCCAATAAAGAGGGAGACAGCTCAGACGCCGGAAAGACATCAGGAGCTTCCGTAACCTCCACTGTCGGCAAAGACAGTTCTGACGGTGATGATTCGCAGGACGGTTCCGGCGGAGACGCTTCAGAGGACAGTTCCGCCGGGGGAGAGGATTCCGCCGGACAGGGGGATAAGACGGTGATGGACGAGGAGCTGGGGACAACAGAAGTCCTCGCCCGGGCGCAGCTGCTGGCGGCAGGCTATGACTATGACGGCGCGATCGCGCTCCTGGAGTCTGTCAGCGATCAGGATTCTTCGGTGCTGGATGCCATCGAAGACTGCAAAAACCAGAAAGACAGGTGTGTGGCGGTAGATGTGACCAGGATCCCGCATGTGTTTTTCCATTCCCTGATCAACGACGACCGGGCGTTCAACGCGGATCTGGTCGGAGCGGACCGGGTACGGCAGAACAACGCTGCCATGACCACCACCGCAGAATTCGACGCCATGATCCAGGCGATGTATGATGCCGGTTACGTCATGGTCGGTCTGGATGACATGTGCATTAAGACCCCGGATGAAAACGGTGTTGTCCACATAGCAAAGAACGATTCCCTGATGCTGCCTCCGGAGAAGAAGGCCTTCGTACTGTCCATAGATGATCTGAGCTATTATCACTCTTACGGGATCGGAACCCAGGGTTATGCGACCCGCATGCTGGTGGATGAGAACGGGAAACCGAAGTGCGAGTATACAAACGAGGAGGGCGTGACCAGCATCGGTGACTATGACGTGGTGCCCCGGATCGATACGTTTATCGAGCAGCATCCTGATTTTTCATACCGCGGGGCAAGAGGAACCGTGGCCATGACCGGGTACAACGGGGTATTCGGATACCGGACCAATGACTATTACAAGGACATCAATGATCCGCACCTGGATCCTGACCAGATCCAGTGGCTCCAGGAGCATCCCGATTTTAACTGGGAGGAGGACTGCGCCAATGCGAAGGCTGTGGCGGACGCGATGAAGGAGGAGGGCTGGACGTTTGCGAGCCATACCTACGGGCATCTGAACGCGGAAAGTGCGGACCTGGCGCGCCTGCAGGCAGATTATGAGAGGTGGGTCACAGTCAACGAGCCGATCCTCGGAAAAGTGGACAAGATCATCTTTGCCTTCGGCGCGGACATCGGGCACGTGGGAGAGTACACGGATTACAATGAGAAATTCCGGTATTTCAAGAGCCAGGGGATGAACATTTTCTGCAATGTGGACGGCAATATCGGCTGGACGGAATTCGGGGATCTTTATATGCGGACCGGGCGTGTTGCCCTGGACGGCTTCACGATGTACCAGGCCATGACGGATAACGCGCCGGCGCATTCGATTTACGCCAATGACTATGAAACGCTGGGGATCAGCGGAATCTCGGAGTTCTTCAACAAATACCGGCCCACGCCGATCAACAGTGAGTGACCGGGAATGGCCGGAGAAGATCTACCTGGTGTTGCAGTTTCTGATAAGCATGTTCTTTATGCTTGGCTCAAAATGGTTTCCCGTCTGGCCGGTGGCGGTTTCCTCCCTGGTTTGTCTCCTTTTTGCCGTGGCCGGAGTTGTGAAAACCAGATCAGCGGACCAGGAGGGATGATCCAGGGCAGATTATGACGGAGGGGCAGAAGGATCCCCCAGACCTTCCTGCGCAAACAATTCGTCGATAGACGCCTTGATGCGTTCCGCGTACCGTCCCTTCATGATCCTGTACTGCCAGTCAGCCATGCTGGCGTACTTGTCAGCCAGACACAGGATCCTGCCTTCCTCAGATGGAGGAGCAGGATTGGACAGCGGCCACATATGGCTGCGGATCATCTTTTCCGCATTCGGACTCAGATCAGGAACAATCTCCTTCGCGATTCTCGCCGACTCCTTAGGATGACCCAGCCATGTGTCGATCACATTCTTATACTTTTCATCACGGCCGACCATTCCCAGATCGTGGCAGAGCGCAGCCTGAACAAGATCCTTCTCATTCAGCTGTTCGCCTCTGCGCATCCGTTCGCGGTAGAGTTTCACGGCGATAATGCAGACATTCATCGTATGCTCCATTACCGTACTCTGTACATGATGCGGCTGGGAGGCTGTTTTCCGGAAGATGTCGGAGGTGAGAATGCCTTTCCCGTATCGGATGATGTCATTGCAGATCGCGTCTTCTTCAGATAGTTCTCTGGTGCCCATATATCTGTTACTCCTGATGCGTTCTTTATGCTTTCTTTCTGCTGAGCGCGGCCCGCACGGATCCCTTCGGATCAGTGATCAGAAGCCTTACCACCCAGATGACAAGCGCGAGGGCAACGACTGACAGGCCGAGGAATGTATCATTCAGCATATCTTCCGCAGCTGGCGTGAAATACTCCGCCTTCAGCTCGGCGAATTCGAAGATGGCATCCACAAACCACATGATGGAGGCCCCCCAGAACATGAAGAGCAGAATCCCCAGCTTCATATTGTCGTCCTTGCGGTTATACCAGATCACAGTAGTAATGACTGCGGCAAAAACAGTAATCAGCAGTGTCATCCAGCCATCCTCCTTACCTCGTAGTTTTTACGGTATCCCCTGCCGGACGTTTCACAATTGCGTCTGCGGCAATACACATTGCGATCCAGACCACGGTGATGAGGCCGGCCATTGCAACACCGACTGTCGCCATTTCATGGAACATCTCTGAAGCGTCCGCGGGATTCGACATCGCTGTCAGGAAAGGAAACCAGGGAACAACCTCACCGTGCCAGATATGCTCGAACGCAAGGAGCACAGCTCCTCCCCACAGCATATAAGTAAGCCATTTCAGTTTTCTGCTCCAGGGAATTGTCACCTTCTCAGGAAGCTCCCTGCCAGATTCTTCCATCTTCAGTTCTTTTTTTTCTTCGGCCTTCTCGATTGCTGTTGCCACCACAGCCTCAGCTGCTGATACCAGGAAACACGCCATTCTAATACCTCCTTTTGCATGATCACTTCTTAAGGGCTCTGATCATATGAGTCTGCAGATCAGGAAATGTAAATGATTCTGATCAGATAAAGCTATTATAGCGGATGATTGCTCCGGGCGCTACCTAAAAAATGCTGCCGGCCTTGCCGGATTGTCTTCAGCACTGCAAGTCGCAGCCTTGTTTTGCTGATCAGGGGACTACCATTTTATGCATATCTCGTGTAATATTATTGATTGAGCATTCAGGAGATGATTCGGGCAGAGAGATGCCGGAACAGGCGCGGAGGCACTTAATGAATAACAGAATCACGGGCATTATGCTGAAGAAAGATGAACCAGACAGGGAGCCTGACATTTATATTCTTTTCATCATCACTGCCATATTTGTCCTGATCTTCGGGATTCTGATCTATACCGGTGCCGGGGCGGCTGTCCTGGGAGGATTTCTGATCGCGTATCTCGCCCTGATGCTGATTCTGCTTGGATTGTTTTCTTACCTTCAGGTTCAGTGCAATCCCTATTCCTGCAATATTATTTACTACCGGGGATTCCTGCTGTTCTTTCTGGTTCTCCTGTTTACGACGATCCAGTACTGTAAAGGAATCTTCCGGGTTCCGGACGCGTTTACATACTATGATATCGTCTGGTTCCTCACGGATTCGGCGATCACGTATCTGTATATGTCGGTTATTCCGATTATCATTTTTTCAGTGTGGCTGTGTATTTCCAATATCTGCCTGATCCGGCATGAGGGGAAGCGTCGGACAAATGTGCTTGGTATCCTGCTTGCGCTGGTGATGACCGGCACCCTGCTGCTCCTGATCTGGTTCGGAGTCATGCATGACGGCTGGATACCCAGACGGTTTCATATTGCGGCGAGCCTGGTGATCAATCTGTTTGCAGTCATCTATCTGTACTTTCAATGTATGCTGATCGGCTCTTTTGCTGCGGTATTTACGGTCGCCTTTTACGAGCCGCCGATGGACAGGGATTTCATCGTCATTCTCGGCTGCAGAATCCGCAGGGACGGGACGCCTACCCCGCTGCTTCGGGGCCGGATCGACCGGGCGGTTGCATTTTATACAGAACAGAAAGAGAAAACGGGGACGGCGCCGGTCTTTGTCACATCGGGTGGAAGGGGATCAGATGAGGTGACATCAGAGAGCGCGTCCATGAAGGCGTATCTTCTGGAACAGGGAATCCCTCAGGAGCAGATCATCGAGGAAGACCGCTCCGTGAACACTTACCAGAACATGCTGTTTTCGAAAGAGAAGATCGATGCGGTCAGGCCGGACGCAAAGGTGGCGTTTTCCACGACCAACTATCATGTGTTTCGGAGCGGCCTCTATGCACGGCGTGTGGGGCTGAAGGCGTCTGGTATGGGACAACCGACGAAGTGGTGGTTCTGGCCGAACGCCACTGTGCGTGAATGTGTGGGTTTGATGACGGAGAACAAACGGATCCAGGCGCTGATCCTGGGAAGCTTTGTTGTGATCTGCACCATTCTGACGTGGCTGTCATTTTCCTGATCAGGTTAGAACCTTCGTTACAGGTTCCTCCGTAACGTTTCGCTTGCGGGCGTGGGATCATCCGCCATCTTGTCTTGCGTCACAATCGTTTTTTCATTAAACTGTTGGCAGGGAGAAGGGGATCAGGATGTTTATCCCCGGAGCAGATAAGTTTTTTCATGGAGGATGGGTATGAAAAATTATGATCTGCAGGAAAAGCTGAACCAGATTCAGGCAGTAATTGATCAGGGGCCATACAGGGATGACTGGGAGTCGCTGTCAGAGTACGAAGTGCCGAAATGGTACGCGAAACTGCGGTTCGGCATCTTCATCCATTACGGGCTGTTTTCGGTTCCGGCTTTTGACAGTGAGTGGTATCCCCGCATGATGTATGTAAAAGACAGCAGGGCATGGCATCATCATCTCGAGACGTACGGCCCGCATGCGAAGTTCGGGCTGAAGGATTTTATTCCGATGTTCCATGCGGAGCATTTTGACGCAGACAGATGGATGGAGATCTTCAAAAAGTCCGGAGCCCAGTATGTGGTTCCCGTCGCGGAGCACCATGACGGCTTTCAGATGTATGAGAGTGAACTGTCCTCCTATAACGCCAAAGATATGGGCCCCGGGATAGATTACATCGGTCTTCTGAAGGAAAGTGCCCGGAAGAGGGATATGGTCTTCGGCGTATCCTCTCACCGGATCGAGCACTTCTTTTTTCTCGGAGGCGGAAGGGATTTCGACAGTGACATCAGGGGAGAGTTTCATCGGGGCGACCTTTACTGGCCGTCCGAAAGAGGCCCGTCCGACTTTGACGCAATCGACGGTGAGTGTTCCCCTTCCGAAGAATTCATGCAGGACTGGCTTGTGAGGACCTGTGAGATCATAGACAAGTATCAGCCTTCGATCCTGTATTTTGACTGGTGGATCCAGCGGGTGGAACTGCGGGATTATCTCAGGAAGCTGACAGCCTATTACTATAACCGGGCTGAGCAGCTGGGAAAGCAGGTTGTCATCAACTATAAGCATGACGCCATTCCGTTCGGGATCGCGGTCCCTGATATTGAGAGAGGTCAGCTGGCGTCACAGAAGCCTTACAGATGGCAGAGCGATACGGCGATGTGTTTCAATTCCTGGTGCCACACAGTTGACAACCGGTATAAGAAAGCGGAAGATATTCTGTGTGACCTGATTGACGTCAATTCCAAGAACGGTACGCTGCTGCTGAATATCGGGCCGAAGGAAGACGGCACATTTACCCGGGAGGAGACGGAGATTCTTTCCGAAATCGGTGCGTGGCTTGAAAAGAACAGGGAGGCGGTCCTCGATTCAGAGCCTTACAGGATCTTCGGAGAAGGGCCGACGGCAGTTGTGGAAGGCGGTTTCAAGGATGCGGAAGTCAAGGCGTTTACATCCTCGGACTTCCGGTTCTTCTCGGGGAAAGGATGCATCTACGCGGTTGCCATGAGAAGCGATCCGGAGGGAGATTATTTCATCCGGAGCTTTGCGAAAAAACAGGGAAAGCTGAACGCGAAGATCGGGAAGATCGTATGCCTTTCCGATGGAAGGGAAGTTGACTTCATTCACGACAAAGACGGACTGAGGATTCGGTGTGAAGCGGGTATAAAGATGCCGGTCGCATTCCGGATACGGCTGAGCTGAGGCCTGCGGCAGATACCGCGGAACACTGCTGTAAATGATCAGAGAAAATGCTCACCTGCTTTGGGAGGCAGAGACATGTTCAGGAGAGACTAAGGAACAGTATCTTTTCCTGAAGGAGATCGACTGCGAGCTGGTGCAGGGCTTCTATTTCTATAAACCGAAAACACTGGAAAAGGTGATATCCGGCGGAGCCGGGAGAGTGGAATCGATTGCCCCCTCGGAAACGCAGACGGAACGGACGCGGCTGAATGATCTGTGGCTGGCCGGGGAAGAATGACAGATTGAAGGAGGAAGGATTATGGATGGTGTACAGTTTTTATTGGATCTGAGTATTCTTCTCCTCTCGGCAAAGGTTTTCGGTATCCTGGCGAAACGGATCGGGGTGCCGGAGGTTGTCGGGCAGATTGTGGCGGGCCTTGTATTCGGTCCCGCGCTGCTTGGAATCGTTCAGGAGACGGATTTCCTGCAGCAGATGGCAGAGATCGGCGTCATGATGATCATGTTCGAGGCCGGCCTGAACACAGATCTGAAAGAGATGCGGAAGACCGGTGCCAAAGCCGCTATCATCGCGCTGATCGGCGTGCTCGTTCCAATGGGAATGGGACTGCTTCTCTTTATCCCGTTTTATGGAGCGGAGTATGCGGGATCCGATATGATTCTCCGCGGGCTTTTCATGGGTACGATTATCTCGGCCACTTCCGTCAGCATTACTGTTGCGGCCCTGCAGGAGATCGGGAAGCTGAACGACACGGTTGGAACCGCCATCACAGGCGCTGCCATCATCGATGATGTAATCGGAATCATCGCTCTGACGGTTGTGATCAGCATGAAGGGCGGGGACGGATCCACGAGCATAGGGAGCGTTCTCCTGAAGGTACTGCTGTTCTTCGTGCTCGCCATCGGAAGCGGGTTCCTGATCAACAAGGGAATGCACTGGCTGGACGAAAAGTTCCCCCATACACGCAGAATCCCCATTGCCAGCCTGTGTTACTGTTTTCTTCTCGGCTACGTCGCTGAGACGTATTTCGGGATCGCTGACATCACCGGCGCTTACCTGGCGGGCGTTGTCCTCTGCAACCTGAGCGATAAGGATTACATTGACAGTAAGGTCTCTGTCAGCTCCTACATGGTCTTTGCTCCGCTGTTTTTTACCGGAATCGGACTCAAGACCAGCTTTGGCGCGATGAACGCAAAACTGCTGGTCTTCAGTATTCTCTTCACGCTTGTCGCACTCGTGGCCAAGGTAATCGGCTGCGGGGGGAGCGCGAAGCTTCTTGGATTTAACAAAAAGGATTCCCTTAAGATCGGCATCGGAATGATGTCAAGGGGAGAAGTAGCCCTCATCACGGCCCAGAAGGGGCTCTCGGCAGGTCTGCTCACTTCGGATTTCTTCACATCAATCATCCTTCTGATCGTTGTGAGTTCCATCGTGACGCCGATCCTGCTCAAGAGAATGTATCGGGACGGATAATATCCTTCAGAATGTAATGGAAGGAAGGACAGGAAGAGGATTCGTTTTCCAGCCAGCCATCCTTCAGATCGATGGTGTCGGACGGATCTTCCGGATTCACTCCGGTGTAGTCACCCTGGAACGCGGTTTCAGGGTGTTTTTTCATCAGCTCGACAGCGGCATCTGCCGCTTCCCCCGTTCCCTGCGCGGTCAGATTCGTGTTCACGTCCAGGATCTCCAGGGCGCCCTCAGTGAATCCAAAGCTGATATCATTGCCATGCACGTGCCCTTTCACGCTGTTCTCGATCTTTTTATAATTCATCACGGCTCTGACCGCGCCGGTGACGTAGGGAGCCCAGTTGATCCGGATGCTCAGAAGAGCGGTGGCCGGGGCAATGTCAAGCATTCCCCTGTTACTTCCGACAAAGATGACAGGATGGTCCGTAAGTGCCTCCTCGCAGGCGACCGCGCATCCGGCGGTGTCCGAGTGCTGGGAGATAACGATACACCCTTCGTCTATCAGTTCATGGGCAGAGCGTTTCTCTTCCCGGTAGTCTGCCCAGGCCCCTGTATAATGTACTCTCATGACGGCCTGGGGGCAGACAGACCGCACACCGATCAGGAATGCGGTATAGCCTGAGATGACCGTCGGGATCGGATAGGATCCCACATATCCCACCAGTGCCTGGTCGGGCGTGATGACCCCGTCTTCGATCAGTTCCCTGAGTTTGAGTCCTGCCGCGATACCGCTCACATAGCGTGCCTGATAAATCTCACCGTTGAAGGTGTGGTAGTTGTCCGGATAGTCTGCGGGCACTTCCTTCATATCGCTGATCTGGCAGATCTGCACATCAGGAAACAGGGAGGCAAGCTGGGCGAAGACTTCGCTGTGGCAGTTTGTGAAGATGATAGAACAGCCTTTTACGGCGAATTCACGGACCATGTCCTCGATTGCGTCATCCGGTACATTGTGCTTTGTCAGGATGGTTACGCTGTCTTTCAGATCCTCCTTCAGGGCGGTCTGTGAGCGCGCAAAGTTATAGGAGTACGGGGCGCTCTCATCACTTTCATAGAGAAAGCCGACAGTGACCGAATCCATGGAACGGTTCAGGTTCATGCTCTGGCTGACTCCGAAGACCAGAGCAAGTACCGCGATGCAGGTTAGAAATGTCGTGATATATACCCGTTTCATAGACCGCCTCATTCTTTCCCAGCCGTCTTCTGACTGCCTTCAGCCTTAATTATTTCAGCCTTTTTTTCTTCTTCCTTCCGGCTACCGGACTTCTTTGCCGCCTCCTCCTGTTCGGAATGCTGCATCTGCTTCGGATAAAGCCGGTTCAGATCGATCGTACCCTCGTCGAGGATGCGAAGGAAAATATCCACGACATCGGGGTCGAACTGTGTACCGCGGCCTTTTTTGAGCTCATTCATCACATAACCGATGTCCATCTGGTTACGGTAGATGCGGTTTGCGGTCATGGCGTCAAATGCATCCGCCACGCCGATGATCCTGCCGTACAGGGGAATCTCTTCCCCTTTCAGTCCCTGAGGATACCCGCGCCCGTCATACCGCTCATGATGGTAAAGAGCACCGTCCGAAACATGCTCGATCAGCGTGAATCCGTTCAGAATCTCCGCACCGCGCATGGTGTGGGATTTCATGATCGCATATTCTTCGTCGGTCAGCCGGCTGGGCTTGTTCAGGATATTGTCCGGAATAGCGATCTTGCCGATATCATGCATCCGTGCGGCCTTGCGCAGGTTCTCACATTCTTTGTCGGAAAACCCCATCTGCCGGGCGATCAGGACAGAGTATTCGGCAACACGTATGGAGTGCTCACTGGTGCGCACATCCTTGGCATCCACCGTGTTTGCGATTGCGAGGATGGTTTCATTGCCCATCCGGATCTGAAGATTCGCCCGT
>ONVT01000234.1 GCA_900321365.1 uncultured Eubacteriales bacterium
GCATGAGGTGTCAGCGAAGCTGACGGAGTCCTGATGCCATAGTGAAATCGTCCAAAACGGAAAAGAATTTCGTTCGCGAGTATAAAAGTGAAAAGAGAAAAAGGATCAGGTGCATATCGTGCACCTGATCCTTATTTAATGATATTGAAAAATGATCGTTGCTGCAGCGGAGTTTATTCTGATAGTTCGCTGGTACAGAATCCGCATCTGGTCGCCTCGATCGGAACCTCGTTCTTGCAGAACGGGCAGATCTTGGTGGTCGGTGCCTTTTCCGGATCCGGTCTGCGCAGTTTGTTCATGCCTTTGATGACAAGGAACAGAACGAACGCTACGATCAGGAACTGAAGGACGTTCTGGATGAAGCTGCCGTATGCGAATACAGCTGCTCCCTCTGCCCTTGCTTCGGCAAGGCTCTTGTAGGATCCGCCGTCAAGCGCGATGAAGAGGCTTGTGAAATCGATCTTGCCCGTCGCTAAAGAGATGACCGGCATGATGACGTCATCCACGAGCGAGGTGACGATCGCGTTGAAAGCTCCGCCGACGATGACACCGACTGCCATGTCCATGACGTTGCCGCGCATGATGAATTCTTTGAATTCGCTAATCATTCCCATAAGACTTTACTCCCTTCTTTATGAATTGCTGTAATGTCCAGCTGCTGTCAGTATAGCATGGAATCTGCCGTGTTTCCATGGTAAAATCTTGAAGAAAGGTTATGCAGCTTCCGGGTTCCGCCGCACGGGCCGCAGGGGCGTACAACGGAACTCTGGGTTGAAACGAAAGGATACGATACATGAAATTTCTGCATATGGCGGATGTCCATCTGGGGTGTGAGCCGGACGGCCGCACGGAGTGGGCGAAAGAGCGAAGGAGAGAGCTCTGGGAGACGTTCCGGGACTCGGTGGCGGACGCGGAACGAAAGAAGGCGGATCTCGTCCTGATTGCCGGAGACCTGTTCCATCGCACGCCGGATGAGCAGATGCTGCGTGAGGTGAATTATCTGCTGGGCTCCTACCCGCGGATCTGCTTTGCCCTGATCGCGGGAAACCATGACTGCTGCAGTCCGGGCAGCGCGTGGGAGACCTTTGACTTTGCGCCGAATGTGGCATTTTTCGGGGGAGGCAGGACGGAATGCATCCGTTTTCCGGCGCTGTCCTGCGAGGTGTACGGCTTCTCCTATGACTGCAGCAAGATCCCGGAGAACCGGTATGATCATCTGGTTCCCGCAGAAAATGATCTCTTCCATATTCTCCTCGCCCATGGCGGCGACCGGGACCACATTCCGATTGACCCGCAGGCGCTCTCGCGTTCCGGGTTTGATTATATCGCGCTCGGGCACATCCATAAGCCCTCCGTGGTGATCCCGGACAGGGCCCTTTATCCCGGCGCCCTGTCTCCCATCGACGCAGGAGACGAAGGGCCGCACGGCTATCTGGAATGTGAGACACATGGGACGTCGGTCCAGGTGCGTTTTGTCAGGAAAGCGCCCAGGGAGTATGTGTCCGCACTCGTGAAGGCGGATGAGTCGGACACGGTGTTCTCTCTTCTCGACCGGGTAAAGGCTGCCATCGACAGCCGCGGAAAAGAGAACATCTATAAAATCAGGATCGGAGGACAGAGGAATCCGGCGGTGAGTTTTGACACAGAGCTGATCCGCTCTGCGGGGATGATCCTGGAAGTGAAGGACGAGTCTGTTCCGGCGTTTCATCTGGAGGAATTGAAGGGACGGTTCCGGGGACAGCTGATCGGACGATACATCGAGAGCTTCGAACAGGATCCGGCCGGAGAGCTCGGCGAGAAAGCCCTGCGGTACGGACTGGAGGCGCTCCTCTCAGGCAGCTCCGCTCAGTAAAAACCTTCGTCACACCAAAGCGGCGAAAGCGTCCTGTGGCGAAAGCACCGATGGTATACTCATTATGAAAAAGCCGGAAACACAGAGGGATAATGTTCACCGGCGAATAAATATTATAGAAATGTGAGCTGAGCACATATGGAGATAACACAGCTTCATCTCAAGCATTTTGGAAAGTTTACGGACTACCGTCTGGACCTGCATGCGGGGATCAATATTATTTCCGGAGGAAATGAAACCGGGAAGAGTACCCTGCACGCGTTCATACGGGCGATGCTCTACGGCGTTACGAGGAACCGTTCGAAGAGCCTGGATGAATATCAGCTGCGAGAACCGTGGGAGAATCCGGCGCATTTTGCCGGCTCCATGAAACTTCTGTATGAGGGGAAGATCTACCGGATTGACCGGAACTTCCACCGCAGAGAGGAGAGCGTGGAGGTCGTCTGCGAGACGGACGGAACGCAGGCACAGGACTCGGAGCTGGCAATCCGGTATTTTACAGGCGGCCTGAGCGAGGCGGATTTTGACAATACCGTTTTCATCCGGCAGGCACAGCCCCAGGCCGGCGCCCAGCTGTCCGCAAGCCTCAGGGACTGCCTGGTGAACGGGGAGGCGGACGCAGATGACGCTCCGGATGTCTCGGCTGCGCAGGAGTATCTGAAGAAGAAGCGGAAGAAAATCGAGACAGAGAAAAAAGCAGAGCTCGAGATGATCGAGGAGGAGATCCGGGAGAAGACAAGGGAGTCGGAATATGTGACCCGTGACCTGGAGCGTCTGCTCGAGAAGCAGTCGAAGGACAGTGCCCTGGACAAAGAAGCTTCTCCCTTCGAGCGGATTGTCGAAAATCCGGAAGAAGGGAAGGAGAGAAACCGTCATCCGGACCAGGAGAAAAACATCACAGGTGTTTCAGCGGCTTCGGGAGAGAATGCAGACGGCATTTCGGGGAGTCGTCCGGAAAACAGCGCTCCCTCACAACAGGTAAATGATTTCGCGGACAATGAGGAGGAACCGGCATTTCCGGTGCCGGAGACGGATCCGGATGAAACCTCCGGCGTGCTGCTTCCGGTCATGGTACTTCTTTCCTTCGCCGCGACCCTGCTCCTGTGCGCCTGCGCATTTCTGACCACAGACGGAAGGATGCGGTACCTGACCCTGGCCGGGGCGGTCCTGACCGGAATCGTGGCTGCCATGCTTCTGTGGAGAATGCTTCACCCGGTCTCAAAATCAGAACAGATCCGCAGAAGGATAAAGAGAGAGGAATTCCTCAACCGCCATCTGGGATTCAGGGAGGATCCGGAGGACCCCGAAGACCGCGAGCAGGCACTTCGCCGCGAACAGAAGGCGCGGGACGCGGTCCTTCGGGCGAAGGAGGAAGAGGCACGCAGTCAGCAGATCCGGGAAGAACAGCACAGGGCACAGATCGAACAGGCGCTGGAGCTTCAGCAGAAGGAGGACATGGAGCGCCGCGGAAGGGATGTGGAACGGATCGCAAGATCGCAGGTTTTCGAGAGGGAGATCTCCCTTCGAAGGCAGAAGCTGGAAGAGCTTCGGTCGCAGCTGGAGGAGCTGTACCGGAAAAAGGCAGATCTTGCGCGGTATGACGAGGAGATCCGCGCCGTTGAGATAGCGGAGGAGAGAATCCGGTCTCTTGCAGGAGATATCTGCCACGAGAGCGGCGGGGAGTTTGCGAAGGAAGTATCGACGCTTCTGTCTGCCCTGACAGACGGACGCTATACCAGCATCTCCCTTGATGACCGGATGACCGTACGCCTGAACACACCGGACAGACTTCTTACGCTGGAACAGGTCAGCTGCGGAACCATGCAGCAGGTGTATTTCGCCCTGCGTCTTGCCGCCGCCGGGCTCCTGTCCGGCAAATCAGAGGTTCCGATCATCCTCGATGAGCCTTTCGCGATGTATGACGAAGAGCGCCTGAAAAGCGCGCTCCGCATCCTCTCTGGAAGCGCCCGCCAGGTGATCCTCTTCACCTGCCAGCCCCGCGAGCTGGACCTCCTCTCAAAGATGTGAGGCCCACGGGCGTCCGCTGCTTGACTTTTGTCCGGCCGGCGCGTATGATCCGTGTGTGTTTGCAGACAGACATGGAAAAAGAAAGGAAAACTATGATACGAAAGACTCTGTCGGAGGAACTGGCGGGAAACACTTATCCGGGACGCGGGATCGTGGCCGGGCTGAGCGAGGACGGCAGATATGCGGTCTGCGCGTATTTTATCATGGGAAGGTCCGTAAACAGCAGGAACCGCATCTTTGTCACGGATGGAGAAGGAATCCGTACACAGGCCTTCGATCCGTCCAGGATGGAGGATCCGAGCCTGATCATCTACGCGCCGGTCCGTGTTCTCGGGACGAACACGATCGTCACGAACGGAGATCAGACAGATACGGTCTACCAGGGGCTGCAAGATGGAAAGACGTTCGGAGAGGCGCTCAAGAGCCGCACATTTGAGCCGGACGCGCCGAACTATACTCCCAGGATTTCCGCGCTTCTGGACATCCGTGGGGGGAACTTCGAGTACAAGATGAACATCTTAAAGAGCGCGGACGGTGATCCGTCGTCCTGCGAACGGTTCAATTTCCTTTATGAGAATCCGAGAGCGGGAGAAGGGCATTTTCTCCATACCTACATGTCCGACGGCAATCCCCTCCCGAGCTTTGAGGGCGAACCGAAGAGAGTGGATATCCGGGGAGATATTCATGCTTTCACGGACCTGGTCTGGGAAAACCTGAACGAAGACAACAAGGTCTCCCTGTTTGTGCGCTATATTGACATTATGACGCTCGAGTATGAGACGATCATCGTGAATAAGAATACAGAAAAATGAGCCATCGCCCGGAAAGGAAACAACGATGAATGAACTGATCCTGAAATACGGCTGCAACCCGAACCAGAAACCGTCCCGCGTCTTTATGCAGGACGGGAGCGATCTGCCGGTCAGTGTGCTGAACGGAAGGCCGGGATACATCAATCTTCTGGACGCGCTCAACGGCTGGCAGCTCGTCAGCGAGCTGAAGAGGGAGACTTCTCTTCCGGCGGCGACCTCGTTCAAGCATGTATCTCCTGCAGGCGCGGCTGTCGGCCTGCCCCTGACGGATGTTCTGAGAAGGATCTACTGGATTGATGAGGAAATGAAGGATCTCTCACCGATTGCCTGTGCCTACGCGAGGGCAAGAGGCGCGGACCGGATGAGCTCCTTCGGCGATTTCATTTCCCTGTCCGACGTGTGTGATGGGGACACCGCCCGTCTGATCCGCCGGGAAGTATCGGACGGCATCATTGCTCCCGGGTACACCGGGGAGGCACTGGAGATTCTGAAAGAAAAGAAAAAAGGCGGCTACGTCGTCCTGCAGATCGACCCCTCCTACCGGCCGGAGGAGCTTGAGAGGAAGATGGTGTATGGAATCACCTTCGAGCAGGGAAGGCAGAACCTTGTCATCGACGATGACTTCCTGAAAAACATCGTGACAAAGAACCGTGATCTTCCGAAGGAAGCGATCCGTGACATCAAGATCTCGCTGATCACCCTGAAGTACACGCAGTCCAACTCGGTCTGCTACGTGAAGGACGGGCAGGCGATCGGGATCGGGGCCGGACAGCAGTCCAGGATTCACTGCACGAGGCTTGCCGGATCGAAGGCGGACAACTGGTACCTGAGGCAGAGTGACACCGTCCTGAACCTTCCGTTCCGGGAGGATATCGGAAGGGCGGACAGGGACAACGCCATCGATGTCTACATCGGCGAGTGGCCGGAAGATGTGCTTGCGGACGGTAAGTGGCAGAGGGTATTTACCCGCAGGCCGGAGGCGTTTTCGAAGGAAGCAAAGAGAGCCTGGCTGGACACGATGGAGAAAGTGACACTGGGATCGGACGCATTTTTCCCGTTCTCCGACAACATCGACAGGGCTTATAAGAGTGGCGTGAAGTATGTCGCCGAGCCGGGCGGAAGCATCCGGGACGATCTGGTGATCGAGCGCTGCGATGATTATGGAATGGTGATGGTGTTCACCGGAATCCGACTGTTCCATCACTGACGGTATGCCCTGCGCTCCTGATAAAACCTGAACACAGAAAGACCTTCCCCCGTGTGGCGGGAAGGTCTTTTATCGTAAAGGAGTTTTGACTTTGGATCAGCTGTGCTTTACGCCCTTCCGGGACAGGAACCGGTTGATGCGGTCCACGGGATCCAGAAGATCGCTCAGCGAACTGTCATGGTTCAGTGAATCGATGATCAGCGCAACGAACTTGCTCAGGTCGCAGCTGCGGTACCAGGGCTTCGAGAGAAGTTCCGGCTTCTGGTAGATGAGGTTCGTCGTGAGGATCGAATGGAAGATCTTCTTTTCCCACGCGGCGTCGAACTTTTCCAGCCCGTCCGTGAACAGACCGAAGGTCGCGCAGATGAAGATTCTCTCAGCGCCGAGCTTCTTCAGTTCCCCGGCGATCTGCAGGGCGGTGTTTCCGGATGAGATCATGTCATCCAGGAGAACGACATCCTTTCCTTTGACAGGAGCTCCGAGGAATTCATGCTGGACAATGGGGTTCTCGCCGTTGACGAGCATCGTATAGTTCCTTCTTTTGAAGAACATGCCCATGTCCACACCGAGGACATTCGCCATATAAACAGCACGGGAGGTTCCCGCTTCGTCCGGGCTGACGATCACCAGGCGGTCCGGCGAGACCGAAAAGTCTGAGGCCGCACGGAACAGCCCTTTGATGAACTGATAGGTGGGCAGGAAATTCTCAAATCCCGACAGCGGGATCGCATTCTGGATCCTCGGGTCGTGCGCGTCAAACGTGATGATGTTGTCCACTCCCATGCGGACGAGCTCTTTCAGCGCCTGGGCACAGTCAAGCGATTCCCTGCCGGAGCGCCGGTGCTGCCGGCTCTCGTAGAGATAGGGCATGATCACATTGATACGTCTTGCCTTTCCGCCGATCGCGGCGATCACGCGCTCCAGGTCGATAAAATGATCATCCGGGGACATGTGGTTGGTCTGGCCGCGCATCGTGTAGGTAATGCTGTAGTTGCACACGTCAAGCAGCAGGAAAATATCATGTCCGCGGATCGTATCGAAGATCGTCGCCTTTCCCTCTCCGGAACCGAAGCGCGGCGTTTCCGTACGGACCAGATAGTTGTCCCGCACATAGCCGCTCAGCTGGGGGTGGGAGGAATGACTGTGGTTGCGCTCCTTCCGCCAGCCTACGATATAATCATTGATCTTTCGGCCCATCTCCTCGCTGGAAGGAAGGGCTATGATCCCGAGGTCCCCGATGGGAAGCGCGTCGCGGTTCTTCCTTGCAGCCGCCCTGGTGCCGATCCGTCTGGTCCGGGAATTCTTCGGTTGGGAACTTCTGGTTCCAGTCAGCATGTTATCCTCCTGCTCTTCTTAAGAACCTGCAGATAAACTGTTTATGCATTCTGCCTGTATGAATCCGCTAACCCGTGAAATGCCTTCCGCCCCGTTTCTGTATCCGGATGTCTTCCCCGAATACCCGTATCAGGGTAAAATGCTCCATAATGCGCGACGAGATGCGGTCGGTGTAGATCCGTCCGATCTCGAGCGGGGACAGGTTGGTGGAGATGACGATCCCGCGTCCGCGGGAAATGCGCGTGTTCAGAAGCTGGAACAGGGCAGAGCCGACAAAGCTGTTTGTGAGCTCTGTTCCCAGGTCATCGATGATCAGAAGATCACATCCGGACAGGTATTCGTCGTCCGGATCTTTTGAGTCGTCCTCCTGGTCCTGGCCGAACCGGTTCTTCGCAAGCATGTCAAATAACTCTCCGGCTGAATAGTAGATGACGGAGCGCCCCTTGTCAATGAGCTCTTTTGCAATGCAGTGGGTGAGGAACGTTTTTCCGAGCCCGGCCGGGCCGCTCAGCAGCAGATAATCCTTTTCGGGGGCATCTCCATAGTCTGCCGTAAACTTTCTGCAGGTGTTCATGGCCGCGGTCATGATTTCCCGTGAGCTCTTCCCGGTCCTGCCGTCGATCAGGTCCTTACGGTAGCATTCCGGATCAAAGGTATCAAAATTCTCCCTGCTGAGGATTCCGGAAAGGCCGGACTGTGTATAGAACAGGGAGACAATCTCCTTCTCAAGGCAGTGGCAGTGTTTCCCTGAGACCCAGCCGGTATCCCTGCAGTCTTTACAGGTGTATACGGGATCCAGATAATCCTCCGGAAAAGAATGCAGGGCAAGGAGTTTTCTGCGTCTCTCGTCCGGGGCCATTCCGCCGCCTGCCTTCCTGAGAAGCTTCCTCAGACCTTCGGCTGAGAGCGGGGAGGAGACGGGATCGTCCCGGGAGAGCGAATTCTTTACTGCCTCGACAGATAAAGAAGCAACCGCCCTGTCGATCCCGGCAAGCTCCGGGATTGCGTGATACGCTTCCCGGCGGCGAGCTTCCTCGACATGGTGGTTGTCGATCCGTCTTTTTTCGTAGACGCGCATGAGAGCGTCGTACTGTGCATTGGTTAATCCCATTCGTCAGGACTCCTGTGACAAACACTCCTGCTCTTCCTGTGCCTGCATGATACGGTCTGCGACCGCGTCCCAGTCAGTGCCCGAAGGCTCAAAATTGTTAAACCGCCCGGTGGACGCGACGGAAACGGGCCGTGCGGACTGCAGACTGCGGCCTGAGAGAGCACGCGCCTGAGAGGAGCGTTCGAAAGATTTGTCCAGCTCTTCGATATCATGGAGCGTCCGGACATTGCTCTGGTGCCATCTTTTCAGGATGGAATCCGCGTATGAGAAGCGGGCCTTTCCGGTCTGGAGAATCGTACGTCTGCAGGCGAGATGGATCACCTCCATCGGAAACGCGTATTCATTCAGCCAGCGGTCCATATATTCCCGTTCGCCAGGCGTCGGGTCGTGATCGCGGATCCCGAGGGAACGGAGAATGTCATAGTACTCCGTGCGGATGGAAGAGCCTTCCCTGCGCGCCTGTTCGACCGTTCGGATTCCCTGCTCAGCCCAGTTCACGGCAACCTTCTGGATGTAGTGGAAACTGGTGTGGTTCGTCGAAATGCAGTAATCGAGCAGGTAATCGACCAGGTCGATATCCATGTCGAGATCCGTCAGGAAATAGACCAGTGTCTCCTGCTCAGAGGAGGACAAAGGCCGTCCAAGATAATTCTCCGCCACAAAGATCAGGCTGCGAAGCTCCTCTTTGGAGAACTTCTGTGCAGGGCGGAACTCCGTAATCTTGTTTCCGGGAGAGGAGGTCTGTGCTTCCTCTACCGTATCCATGTCATCCACAAGATCCAGGCATTTATTCTTCTGCCAGTATCCCATGGCACGCCTGACATCCGACTCTGTATAGTTCAGGGCGTCGGCGATCCGGGAAATCGAGATATCGGTCTGGCCGCTCTGCGCGCAGCGCAGCAGATACAGGTATATTTTCACAAAATCCCCGCTTGACGAGGGCATGAACTGATCGATAAATGTGTTCTCAATCATGGTCATGCCGCCGTTCTCCGGCAGATGGACCCGCATGAAAACACCGCCTTTCCAGCTTAGAGTTTCCCCCTTACCGATCCTGAGTGTATAGGACTTCATATTTACTCCCCGGCCCCTTAAGCCCTGGCTCCCTTAAGCCCTGCAGATGTACGCCTCTTCTCCCTCCGGTTGTACATCTGACGCTATGAAGTATACCATATCGGGCAGATTCTTATAAGAGAATCTGTCCACGACTTATCTACATAGAAATCCACAGGATGCAAGTCCCTCCCCACCACCCCCGCGGCTGAGGGGCCGCCGCGCGTTTTACTGCGAATCGAGGCGGAGCAGTTCCTCTCCAACGCGGACGATGTCACCGGCGCCGATGGTGATGATGAGGTCTCCTTCGCCGGCTCTGGGCAGGAGGAACTCCTCGATCCTCTCAAAGGTCGGGAAATACCAGGCGTCTGTGCCGCGGTTCGCGATGTTCTGCCGCAGCGTGTCCGAGCTGATCCCCAGGTTGTCGGTCTCCCGCGCCGCGTAGATCGGGGCGAGGACGACCTCGTCCGCAATGGAGAGCGCGTCTGCGAAACCGTTCATCAGCGCTTTCGTCCTCGTATAGGTGTGAGGCTGGAAGACGCACCAGATCTTTTTGTGGGGATAATTGCCGGCTGCCTCGAGTGTTGCCCGGATCTCCGTGGGATGGTGCGCGTAGTCATCGATGACAGTGGCGCCGCTTTTGAGCTTTCCCTTGATCTGGAATCTACGGTCTGCCCCGTGGAATTCGTCCAGTCCCCTCCGGCAGTGTTCCATGGAGATTCCCATCCGGTCCGCGGCTGCTATGGCACATACCGCGTTTGAGACATTGTGCTTTCCGGGGACATGGAGCATGAAGGTTCCCAGATCCTCTCCCCGCCGGAAGACATGGAAGGAGCCCGCGCCGAACTCGTCGAATGTGATGTCAGAGGCGTAATAGTCGGCGTCCTTTCTGCCATAGGTTATGACATTTGCCCGGATGTCTTCCGTGATCTCCTCCGGATGCGGGATAGCCGCATTCAGGATCAGGGTTCCGCCCGGGCGTATGTTCTGGGCGAAGCGGTGGAAGGAATGCCGGATGTCATCGAGATCCTTGAAGAAATCCAGATGGTCTGCGTCAATGTTCAGGATGATCCCGATCTTCGGCTTCAGGCTGAGGAAGCTGTTGGTGTACTCACACGCCTCCGTGACAAAATGCCCGGACCGCCCCACGCGTATATTTCCGCCGATCTCCTTCAGGATTCCGCCGACCGAGATCGTAGGATCCAGATCCGCACTCAGAAGGATGCAGGAGATCATGGAGGTGACCGTGGTCTTTCCGTGCGTTCCGGAAATCGCGACAGAGTCCTCATAGTGATCCATTATCTGTCCGAGCAGCTGTGCCCTGGTCAGAATCGGGATCCCGGATGAGAGAGCCGCCGCATACTCCGGGTTGTCCGGGTGAATGGCTGCCGTGCACACCATCACATCGATATCAGGGGTGATATTCTCCGCACACTGCGGGCTGAAGATCTTCGCGCCCTGCTTCTCCAGCAGATCCGTAAGCTCAGAGAGCTTAGAGTCAGAGCCCGTAACCGTAAATCCCCTTCCGAGGAGAACCGACGCAAGCCCGCTCATGCTGATCCCGCCGATCCCGCAGAAATGCACATGCACAGGGTTCCTATAATCAATCTGGTACATACTCGTATCCTTCCGTTTCTATAATATTTAAAGTAAGTATACACTTTTTATGTGTCTTTATTCAAGTACGGCTCCTTGCGGGAGATGTCATGGGAGCGCCGCGAGATACAAAATTAACAATATTCACAAATATTCACAAAGCGAAAGCCTTATGCTATACTGACCCTGTAATATCTCTATATCTGCTTGTCGAGGGAGGATAACGTGGTAAAAAAAGAGATGATTGCAATGCTGCTGGCAGGCGGACAGGGTTCGCGCCTTGGCGTGCTGACAGCGAAAGTCGCGAAACCAGCAGTTGCATTCGGCGGAAAGTACCGCATCATAGACTTCCCGCTCAGTAACTGCATCAACTCCGGGATCGATACGGTAGGAGTCCTGACACAGTATCAGCCGCTTCGACTGAATACCCATATCGGGATTGGAATACCGTGGGATCTGGATCGCAACCAGGGAGGCGTAACGGTTCTTCCGCCATATGAGAAGGTCGGAAAGTCCGAGTGGTATACAGGAACCGCGAACGCCATCTACCAGAATCTAGCATATATGGAGAGCTTCCATCCTGATTATGTTCTGATCCTCTCCGGGGATCATATCTATAAGATGGATTATGAAGTCATGCTCGATTTCCACAAGTCCCACAACGCCGATATATCGATTGCCGTTATGCCGGTGCCGCAGGAGGAGGCAGGCAGGTTCGGTATCGTCGTCGCGGGGGAGGACGGAAAGATCCGCCAGTTCCAGGAGAAACCGGAGCATCCGAAGAGCAATCTTGCCTCGATGGGAATCTATATCTTCAGCTGGCCGGTCCTGCGGGACGCGCTGGTTGCCCTGAGTGAACAGGAGGGATGTGATTTCGGTAAGCATGTGATCCCGTACTGCTGGGAGAGAGGAAAAAACCTGGCGGCATACGAGTTCAACGGCTACTGGAAGGATGTGGGGACACTCGGCTCCTACTGGGAGGCGAACATGGAACTGATTGACATCATCCCCGAGTTCAACCTGTATGAGGAATTCTGGAAGATCTATACGAAGAATGAGTTCATTCCGCCACAGTATATCTCTGCGGACGCGAAGGTGTTCCGAAGCCTGATCTCTGACGGGACCGAGGTTTACGGGGAGGTATCAAATTCCATCATCGGCAGCGGTGTCACGATCGGGGCGGGGGCGGTTGTCCGTGACTCGATCGTCATGCAGAACACGGTTGTCCGGGCCGGAGCGATCCTTGACCGTGCAATCGTCGCGGAGAACTGTGTGATCGGAGAGAAGACCGTGGTTGGCTGGGGTGATCAGGCACCGAACAGGGTCAGGCCTGATATCTACTCATTCGGCCTTGCGGTGGTCGGAGAGGAGACCGTCGTACCGGGCGGTGTCAGGATCGGCAGGAATACTGCGGTAACCGGTGTTACTGTTCCGGAGGATTATCCGGACGGCATTCTCGCCAGCGGCGAGACTCTGGATAAGGCAGGTGTTGTGACATGAGAGCAGTCGGTATGATCCTGGCCGGCGGCAACAGCTACCGGATGAA
>ONVT01000232.1 GCA_900321365.1 uncultured Eubacteriales bacterium
GAGAGTATTTGCCGCTATCCTGTCTGCCTCCGTTGAAGCAGACGGCATCAGGTTATGGGTATCCGAAAGGATCGAGGCCAGCATCACTTTTGCAGTCTTCTCGCCCGGCGTCAGACCGTAATTGTAAAACCGGATGCACACGATCGTGGCAGTGGAGCCAAGCGGCCTTGCATCATAGATCAGCTGATTTCCTGTCGTCACCGTGCCGGCTCCGTGATGATCGATGATAGTGATAATATTGGCGTCCTGCAGGCCTTCCGCAGACTGCGCATATTCACTGTGGTCAATCAGGACCATATTGCAGCCGGAAGCATCTTCCATCTTTTTCGGTACTTCCACCCCGGCCTTTTCCAGAATCAGTTTTGTTTCTTTATTTATATCTCCAAATACAACCGCCTGCGCATCATATCCCAGCTGCCGAAGAAGCTCCGCATAGGCGATTGAACTGCCGACTGTGTCCGTATCCGGACTTTTATGACCGGACACATAGATCGGCCCCTCGATCTTTCCAAGTCCGTCAAGCTCGCTGCGGTTCAGCTCCGTCACTATTTCCTGCTGTTCCTTATAGTGCTCGAACTCTTCCTGATACTTTTCAATCTCTTCCTGATACTTTTCAATCTCCTCCTGATACTTTTTTATCTCCTCCTGATACTGAGAGTCATCTGCCTGGTCCGCTGTGACCGGGCAGGTCATCAAAGCAACGCTAAACATAAAACACAAAGCGATTCCCTTCATTCCTGAAATCCTCCTGGCTGTTGTATGTGGGATATCCGCAGACTGACATGTCGTTTATTATAAGATCCATCTGCGCTGTATTATGTATAGGAAACGCAAAAACGCAAGCGTTTTTTGCGTTTCCTATAATTGACAGATCCTGACATAAAAAACTCAGCACCAACCACAGTGCTGAGCCCGCTCTCTCATTCACAACTGGCTGCCATTTTATAGGCCCTATAGCTTTGCGTCACCGGATTTCTCCGGGTTTGCCTTCTCTTTCTGCCATCTACCTTTTTACCATATTTGAACAACGTGGTCAACAAAAGAAGAAATCTTGTCCACAAATGTAATGTCCTGTGGCGAAGAAGGATAAGCATTTTTCACACAGCAGATACACAGCCAGGAATCGTGCATCGGATATGAAAAAGAGCACCACGTCTGTAAACGTGATGCTCTGTCATCTTTCACACTGCTTACTCAGCTTCTGTCTCCGCACCACCCATGAAAGTGCCGTCGATCATCTGCTGGATGTAGTCTTCATACGCAGTCTGCACCTCTTCCGGAACGATATCCGTATTCAGCTCTCCTGCGGAGAGCACGCCGTTCTGAAGCGTTCCGTACAGGGTCTCTCCTCCGAAGGAACCGTCTTCTACTGCCTTCATGCTCAGTTCGATCAGAACCGAGTTGTCCGTAACCTGGCTGCCGATGATGCAGTCATTCTGCCCAAGAAAATCTGCCGGCTGTGCAATGTCATAAATCTTGATCTCACCGGCCTGCTCATTTGCCTCGTCGATGGCCTGGCGGGCACCGGAGTCTACCGCGGAAGCATCGCCGAAGAACACATCCGCTCCCTGATCCATCATCGCCTTCGCGAATTCCAGCCCCTTGTCGGATGCGGAGAAATCACCGGAGTAAACCGGATCAAGAACCTCTGCGCTCTTGCCGTTCTCTTCCGCGACAAAGGCTGCCGCTTCCCCATATCCCGCATATTTCGCAAGAGTGGTATCAAGCTCCATGCCGCCGATAAACGCGATCGTTCCAGTATCAGTCATCAGACCTGCGAGCGCACCTGCGATCCAGCCGATCTGCGTCGCATTCGGAAGAAGTGAGGACACGTTTCCATTCACTGCCTTTTCGGGTGTATCCGCTCCGCCGTTGAGCAGGGCAAATGCGATATCCGGGTACTCTTCCGCCGCCTGCAGAATCGCGTCCGTGTACTGATTGCCCGGTGCGTAGATCATGTCCACACCAAGATCGCAGTAGGATACGATCGTGTCATAATAGGCAGACTGTGCGATACTGTCAGAATACATGGTTTCCCATCCACACTTTTCGGCAGCGTCCATCATGGCGTTGTAGCAGGCCATGCCCCAGCCGCCGTCAGAGATACTGGAGTCACAGATCATTGCGACTGTGTGTCCATCCGCATGTGCGGTCATGGCAGGGGCCATGGCTGCGATCATTGCGCCGGTGACGATCATAGCGATAAGTTTTTTCTTCATGTTACCCTCCTTTTGAATAATACTATCTGTGTCTTTAGTTGACGGTTACCTGCATATATGAACTACCCGGCTATTCTGTAACGCGGCAGCCGGATACAAACATATACCAGTCAACGCTCTTCCTTTCTGTACGGCTGTCCGCTTGCCTTGGGGCCTGCCTTCTTCGCCCCGATCAGAGCCAGAACCACAATGGTAGCCAGATACGGAATCATCTGGAAGAACTGGTATGGAAGCGTATTGTTGACCAGCTGAAGCCGGATCTGCAGCGCGTCGCAGAAGCCGAAGAACAGGCAGGCAGCCAGAACACCCCAGGGATTCCATCGTCCGAAAATCACCGCCGCCAGAGCGATGAATCCGCGGCCGGCAACATTTCCGTCCACATAGGTTTTGGAGTAGCAGGTTGTCAGATAGGCGCCGCCGATTCCGGCAAGCGCGCCGCAGATCACGCAGGAAAGATATTTGATCCCGATCACATTGATCCCGATCGTTGCCGCAGCCTTCGGATATTCCCCGACCGCCTTGTAATTCAGGCCGGACTTTGTCCGTGAGAAATATATCGCAGTTATAATAACCAGAATAAATGCAAAGTACACCATCGGCGTCTGATCCAGAATCAGGTTGACAAAGAAATTGTCACTCTTGATCCCGAACAGTCCTTTCAGAGTCACCATCAGGTTTGCCTGTACCAGCTCGCTGCCGGAACCGAAGTAGACCCTGTAGATAAAGGCGGCAAGAGCCGGGGCAAAAATATTGATCGCCATGCCATAGACAATCTGCTCCGCGCACAGTGTAATCGTGGCGTACGCAAAAATCATATTGACCAGAATCCCTGCCAGGGCACCGACCAGAATCCCAAGGAATGGGTTTCCCGAAATAAGGCTTGCCATAAAGCCTGTCAGCGAACCGATTGCCGCGATTCCTTCGATCCCGATATTCACCAGTCCCGCCCTCTGGGAATAAAGCTCCGCAAGGGCAAGGAAGATCAGCGGGATCGCCATCCTGATGCTTGCAAGAATCAGATTCGAAACAAATGATCCCATATTCACGCCTCCTTTCTCTTCTTGCGAAGAAACAGGCTTTTGAATTCCGGAAGCTTCACCATAGCCATACCGGCGACGGTAAAGACGATGACAAGTGCCTGAATGATATCTGACACGCTGGTCGGGACACCGGTTGCGGTCTGCATGGTGGTTGATCCGACTCTCAGTGCCGCGAAAAAGATCGCCACCAGAATCCCGGCAAGAGGATGTAGGCTGGCAATCAGTGCCATCGCCACACCGTCAAATCCATAGCCCGCACCGAACCCATTGATAAGACGAAGCTGCGTTCCCAGAAGTTCCAGCGCGCCGCCGAGCCCTGCAATCGCTCCTGATACAATAAAACTCATAAACAGGTACTTCTTTACATTGAACCCGTTCACCTTTGCGGCGGTCATGTTCAGTCCGACCGCCCTGAGCTGGAATCCGGAGGAAGTGTAGAACAGGAAATAATAGATGACAACGCCAACCACAATCGCGATGGGAAATGCGATTGTCGCCCTCAGTCCCAGGAAGGACGGAAGCTGTGTCCCATCCGGTACAGCCATCGTCTGCGGTACGCTGCCGTCACGCAGCCAGTTCGTATAGACCACGCCCATCAGCAGGGTTGCCACATAATTCAGCATGATCGTAATAATCATTTCGTTCTGCCCGCGGTATACCTTCAAAAGGCCTGCAATCGCCGCCCAGAGTCCGCCGCCGACAGCACCCGCCACAGCGCAGAGCAGTATCGCCCCGATACCGGTGAAGGGCACCTGTGTCGCGATGTAACAGGCAAGGATCGATCCGATTATAAACTGTCCCTCTCCGCCCAGATTGAAGACACCGCATCGGTATGCAAAGCATGCGCATAATGTCGTAAAAATCAAAGGTGTTGCTCTGGAAAAGGTTGTGCCGAGATTGCGAAGATTTCCAAACGCGCCTTTCCAGAGGTACTGCATGGCTTCGACAGGGTTTGCCCCAAGAGCCGCAATAATAATGCAGCCAATCAGGAACGAAATGATAATGGAAAGTACAGGAACGATAACTAAAGCGCCAGAGCGTTTCTTTTTCATTTTCTTCGCACCTCCTCTCACTTTCCTGCCATCGCCAGAGAGATCTCATCAATCGGCGGATTCTTCCCTGAAAACTCTCCCATGATCTGCCCTTCAAACATGACCAGGATCCGGTCGGAAACCTCCAGGATCTCGTCAAAGTCTGCCGAGATCAGAAGTACACCGCGTCCCTGGTCCCGCTGGCTTATGACCGTATCATGGATGAAACGGGTCGCGCCGATGTCCAGCCCTCTGGTGGGATGTACCGCAACCAGAAGATCGGGAGAGGCCTCAAGTTCTCTTGCCAGAATCACCTTCTGCTGATTTCCGCCGGAAAGATTCCTGGCCTCCTGCTCCACAGAAGAACAGCGGATGTCATACTTTTCACGCATCTCCTGCGCGTACTGCATGATTGCCTTCTTTTTCAGATGAAGGCCGTTTCCATCCGAGAACCGTTTGTCTCTGGTTGTCTTCAGAACCAGGTTGTCCGCAACGGTCATATTCCCGACCAGACCTGCCTTATTGCGATCCTCCGGGATGTGGGCAACATTCTCCTGGATAAACCAGTTCGGATCATACCGGGCCACCTTCGAGCCCTTCAGATCCATGGATCCTTCTTCCGGCGCAATATTGCCTGTCAGAAGCATGGCCAGCTGACTCTGCCCGTTGCCGTCCACGCCCGCAATACCGACCACCTCCCCGCGCCGGATCTGCATCGAAACATCATTCAGACCATTGTGCCTGGAGTTCTTGTGGTAGCAGACATGTTCAAGGGCAGCAACCGTCTCGCCCGGTGATTCCACTTTGCTGTATTTGGGCGCAGCCAGTTTGTGGCCGATCATCATATTCGCCAGCTGTTCCCCGGTGACATCCTCAATGTTTACGGTCTGTATGGTCTCTCCCGCACGGAGAATCGTCACACGGTCAGAGATACGCAGAACTTCCCTCATCTTGTGGCTGATGAAAATGACACTTTTGCCCTCTTCCTTCAGCTTTCTCATAATCTCGAACAGACCTTCCGCTTCCTGGTCGGTGAGCGCAGCTGTCGGCTCATCGAGCACCAGAATATCACATCCACGGTACAGCGCCTTTAATATTTCAACCCTCTGCTGCGCACCGACTGAAAGTTCCGTAATCGGCTGCTCAAGATCTGCATCCAGACCATACTTTTTCGATAATTCCAGGATCTCTTTCTTCCTCGCGTTCTGATCGATGAAGATGCCCTTTGACCGGGTATCACCAAGGATGATGTTCTCAAACACCGTCATTGCCTCCACCAGCATAAAATGCTGGTGAACCATCCCGATCCCAATCTTCACTGCCTGCGATGGAGATTCGATCTTTACCTTCTTCCCCCGCACATAAATATCACCCCAGGTAGGCTGATACAGACCAAAGAGAACATTCATCAATGTACTCTTTCCGGCTCCGTTCTCCCCCAGAAGCGTATGTACCTCTCCGGCACGGACACTGAAATTAACATCCCGGTTTGCATACACTGTCCCAAACTGTTTCGTGATATGCTCCATCCGGAGAGCTTCTGCTGCCTCAGCGGTCATGACAATCACTTCCCTTCCATATTATCTTTGCTCCATTTCCGAGATATCTTCCGCTCAACACGTTCACGCCGGTGATAAGCACTGAACCGGAGGCATCCAGCCATCATGCCGCAATCTTCTGATCCATAATCACATCCTCATACGCATTCAATCCAAAGCCACGCTCATACAGAATCTCGTCAGAATAGGCAATGCTTCCGTCTTCTTCTTCGATGATCCCGGGAATCTGCACCGGGAGAGTGCCTGCCGGGATTCCATCGCCGAACATCATGTGAATCGCCGCAACGACATTTGCGTTATAAGAGCCCATGTTCCCGCTCTCCTTTGAGCGCTCGGTCGGATCCATATCAAGTCCCGACCCCATATAGGCGAGCAGGATCGCATCGGCATCCTGGTAACGGGCTGCATCGTACGGAAGGTTGTTGGAAAGCAGTACGAAGCGTCCTCCTGCATCGTGGGTATCCTGGATTGCCCCGGCAATCCCCTGATACTGTTCCGAACCTTTATCCAGTCCGTCCAGGCCATACGTCTTTGTAAAGCCGATCACAACATCCGCCTCCCCAATTGCCCTCTTTAACGCCGGCGTGTAATGCAGTTTGTTTTCTTCCGCCGAAAGGTCATAGTAGTAATCAATCGTGATCTTTGTGGTTGTTTCCTCCCCTTCGGCTTCTGTTTCCGTGCCGTCAGTTTCAGCTTCTGTTTCCACCGTCGCATCGGATAACGCATCCCGGGCAAGGTCTGTGATCTGCACGTTCTCATCAAGGATTCCCTGATCCATCAGTTGCCGGAGGGCGTACTCGATTGTAAGTGCATCTTCGATCTGGCGTCCGAGGATCACAATCTTTTTGTCCTCCGTTGTGATGGGAAGTGTATCCTCGTCATTCTTCAGCAACGTGATGGCCTGCCTGGCGATCTCCATCTCCACTTCATGGTGCTCATCCGAACCAAGCACCTGCCGCGCATCCACAGCCGCTTCCAGAGGATCCCTCACGACCTGATCTGCATCAAGGATTCCGTACTTTTCCTTCAGCCTGAGAATCCGGGTCACACTCTCGTCAATGCGCTCTTCGGGAATTGTCCCATCCTCCACCATCTTTTTCAGCGCATCAATATATTCATCATAGAAAGCCACGGCATCCTCACAGTTAAGGTCTGCCGGGAGCAGAAGGATGTCCACGCCTGCATCGATCACCTTCTGCGCAACGTTTGCCTTGTATTCGACAGAGCCCTCCTCACCCGGAACCAGACCGGCAGTGCGGATTGCGTCCATCTCAAGAGCATCAGTCACTACAACGCCATCATAGCCAAGATCCTCCCTGAGGATCTCAGTAATCATTTTCTTCGACATCGTCGCAGGGTAGTAGCCCTTCGTCTCTCCATCCCCGAAAATAACCTCATCATCAATCTCCGGGAATGTGATATGCGCCGTCATGATCATATCCGCACCGTTCTCAATTGCCGCCTTGAACGGAACAAGTTCCATTTCTTTTAACTGGTCATAGGTCTTTTCCACGGAAGGGGTTCCGATGTGGCTGTCAACACTGGTGTCTCCATGTCCCGGAAAATGCTTGTATGTGGCAATCACACCAGTTTGTGCCAGTCCATCTGTCCAGGCTTTTCCCAGCTCAGCTACCGTCTCCGGATCATCCGAGAAGGATCTCGTACCGATCACCGGGTTTGCCGGGTTGTTGTTCACATCGATGTCCGGAGCAAAGTTGACATTGAAGCCTGCCGCTGCCATCTCTTCGCCAAGCACAATGCCGGTCTTTTCTGCGTTCTCCAGTGCATTTTCTCCAGTCGCACCAATGGCCATGCTGCCGTTCATCCTGGTTCCGCCGGCAAGACGGACAACGATTCCGCCCTCTTCGTCTGC
>ONVT01000231.1 GCA_900321365.1 uncultured Eubacteriales bacterium
TCATTGACATTCAGCAGGAACACTTCCGTGAACTCCAGCCCCTTCGAGGCGTGCAGCGTAGCGAGCGTCACACAGTCGCTATCCGCTCTCCGGGACTCTATCCTCTGTTCTTCGAGCTTTTTCCTGTTCTCGTCGATTCTGAGAAGCCATTCCTCAACAGTCGCGCATCCCCTGCTGCTGTCCTGGATCTCATCCGCAAGCTGCAAAAGTTCCTGCGGATCGACTTTTCTCTTCGCTGCGTACTCTCTCAGGTAATCATCATAGCCGCCGCCCCTGCGGATATAATTGATCGCGGCATAGGGCCGCATGGCGCGCACCCTCCGGATCAAAGCTTCGAAAGAATCCAGATACGGCCCCATCCAGTCCTTGTCACTGTAGTAACCCCTCAGCCCGGTGAAAGAGATCGTACGGGCATACGCGGATCTTCTGGTAATGTACCGGTTCGGGCGGTTGCACACGCGCAGGAAATCCTCTCTGCGCATCGCTTCCGGATCCAGAGCGAGATAGGCGATCAGGTCCATCGCGATCCAGTGGTCCCACAGCAGCGGAGCCGAATCCTTCACCCGGCAGGGAATCTGGAATTCCGCAAGCTTAAGCGAAGGCTCCCCAAGCTCTGTGTTGGTGCGGGTCAGGACGGCGATGTCGGACGGCTTCAGCCCGCTGTCAAGACTTTCCCGGATGGAACGTACAAGGAGGAGCATCTCTGTCTCCATGTCAGCACACTCGATGATCCCGACCGGCTCGCCCGGCCCGTTTACGCTGCGAAGGTCCTTCCGGTACCGGTGCCTGTTTTCGGAAATGACCGCGAGGGAGGCGGACACAACCGCTGCGGTCGATCTGTAGTTCTCCCTCAGCTGTATGACCTTCGCGTCCGGATAGTCCGAGGGGAACCCGAGCATGATCTCCGGGCGGCTTCCGCGGAAACGGTAGATCGACTGATCGTCGTCGCCCACAACAAAGAGATTGTTCCCGGGGCCTGCCAGCTGCCGGACAATCCGGTACTGCATGAGGTTGATGTCCTGGAACTCATCCACCAGAAGATACCGGAAATGCTCCTGCCAGGAGCGGAGGATGTCCTGCCTGCTGTGGAACAGGTCCGCCGTATAGACGCACATGTCATCGAAATCGATCTTCCGGAGCATCTCCAGCTTCTTCCTGTAGGCGGAATAGACAGTCCGGAACTTATCCTCCGGCATGCTGGAAGAATAGTAATACTCGATGGGAATCTGCTGGGATTTCACCCTTGATATCTCTGCGAGGACGTCTGACGCCCATTCCTTCAGGTCTGAGCAGTCCAGGTCCATGGACATGGCCAGATCCGTCACGATCCGGTATCTCTCCTCCTCCCGCAGAATGCTGTCGGAGGTGTAGCCGTATGCGTGTTTCAGGATCTGGAAAAAGACGGCATGAAATGTGCCGAAGGTGACAGGAGAGGCCGCGCCGGCAGAAAGAGCTGAGAATCTCTCCTGCATTTCCCGCGCTGCCGCCCTCGTGAAGGTGATCACCAGGATATGCTCCGGGCGGACATGGTTTTCGATCAGATATTTCACCCGGCGGGTGATGACGGTTGTCTTCCCGGAACCGGGGCCTGCCAGCACCATGGCCGGCCCGTCCATGTGGCGGACCGCCTCCAGCTGCCGGGCGCTGAGCGCCCGGGCACCGGTTTTTTCCGGGGAGAACTGCTGCTTACCGGGCATCGGACAGCTTCCGGATTCCCTCGCGGATCCTGGCAAGGGATTCCTCCTTTCCCAGTACTTCCATGATCTCCGTCGCGCCGGCGGGCGTCACCGCCTTTCCGGATACCGCGATCCTGACAGGCCAGATCGTGAAACCGGCCTTCACCTGCTCACGCGCGGAGTAGTCCTTCAGGACTTCATAAAGGGAATCATTGTCCCATTCCTGCTTCTCCTCCAGCTCCGGAAGAAGCGCCTCCAGCACCGCCAGGGATTTCTCCGGGGTCACCTTCCACTTTTTATTCTGGTAAAGGGAGATGTCATACTCCGGAAGGCACTCAAAGAAGTCCACCATCTCGTCGATGTCCGGGAACACCTCTATCCTCGTCTTCACCATCGCGGCGATTTTATTTACATCGATATCCTTCGATATGGTCTTCCGGATCTGCGGGATGGCCCTCTCGGCATACGAATCGAAATCCATCGCTTTGATGTATTCGCCGTTCATCCATCTCAGCTTCTGGATGTCGAACACCGCGGGGGACTTGCTCATGTGGTGATAGTCAAAGTTCTCCACGAGTTCCTCCAGCGAGTAGATCTCCCGGTCTTCTGACGGGCTCCATCCCAGGAGCGCCACGTAGTTGATCACGGCCTCAGAGACAAACCCCTGCCCGATCAGGTCCTCAAAGGAGGAATGGCCGCTCCGCTTCGAGAGCTTGTGATGCTCCTCGTCGGTGATCAGGGGACAGTGCACATAGACCGGCACTTCCCAGCCGAACGCTTCGTACAGACGGTTGTACTTCGGGGCAGAGGACAGGTATTCATTTCCGCGCACGACATGCGTGATCCCCATCAGGTGGTCGTCGACCACATTCGCGAAATTGTAGGTCGGGAAGCCGTCCGACTTGATCAGGACCATGTCGTCCAGCTCCTCGTTCGGAACCTCGATCCTACCATAGATGTCGTCCTCGAAGGCAGTCGTTCCCTCATCCGGCACGTTCTGGCGGATCACGTACGGCACGCCCGCGTCCAGCTTCTCCCGGATCTCTTCCGGGGACAGGTGCAGACAGTGCTTGTCATACATCATGATCTCCTTGCCGCCCACGTTCTTCCTGAGCGAGTCCAGCCGCTCCCTGGTGCAGAAACAGTAATAGGCCTCCCCCCGCTCGACCAGGAGCTTCGCGTACTTTGCGTAGATTCCTTCCTTCACGCGCTCGCTCTGCACATAGGGGCCGACGGAGCCTGGATTGTCCGGCCCTTCGTCCGGGATCAGTCCGGTGCCCTGAAGCGTGCGGTTGATGATATCCACCGCTCCCTCCACTTCTCTCTCCTGATCCGTGTCTTCTATGCGCAGCATAAATGTGCCACCCTCATGCTTTGCGATCAGGTACGCGTAAAGGGCGGTTCTCAGGTTGCCTACATGCATCCGTCCCGTGGGGCTCGGCGCAAATCTGGTTCTTACGTTTGACATGGCAGTGAGTTCTCCTGTTTGTTATTTATTCAGCACTGTCCGCAGCGAAGATTTTGACACAGCAGCTACGGAAGTTTTTACAGTGCCTCACTATGTTCGTTTTTTTGCCTGACACTTATCGAAGGAAAAGACAATCAGAATGTAAAAGATATTTCTGAACAGTTCCCTACTTCTTCATCCGGATCTGGCCGGATATGGACAGGGCGAGCATCATCTCTGTCATCAGGAACAGAATCGATGTGCCTCCGTAGGAGACAAAGGGCAACGTGATGCCCGTTGTCGGAATGACGTTCAAGACGACCGCGATGTTCAGGACCACCTGCAGCGAGATATGGGCGAAGATGCCCGTCGCGATCAGGCTTCCGAGCAGATCAGGCGCATTAGTCGCGATAAAGAACAGCCGCCAGAGAAGGAACACGAACAGAAGAACCACGATCATCGCTCCGAGGATTCCCATCTCCTCGCAGATGATGGAGAAGATCATGTCGTTCTGTGCCTCCGGGAGCGCTCCGAGCTTCTGCGCGCTGTTGCCGAGTCCTTTTCCGAACAGGCCGCCCGATCCGATGGCATACAAGCCCTGCATCACCTGATAGCCGCCCTCATCCTGGTTCTCCTCCGGGTGGAGCCAGGTAGCGACCCTCTGGATCCGGAACGACCCGTTCTCGGCCAGCTTGTCCAGGACGCCTGTCACGCGGACGATCTGGATGAGGATCAGCCCCGCCACAAGCAGGGCCAGCGTCACGCGGATAAGCTTCCCCGGATTCGGGTGGGCAACCACGATCAGGATATAGGTGATTCCGACGATGATGACCGCCGTCGAGAGATTCTCCGTGAAACGGTAGGTCAGGAAAGCCGTCACCAGACCAAACAGAGAGATCTGCGCCGGCACCTTGAATTTACGGAACTTAAACCCCGCCTTCACGATCAGCATGGGCAGGAAGATGATGACCGCCACCTTGGCCAGCTCCGCCGGCTGGAACGAAATGCTGCCGATATAGATCCAGCGCCTTGCACCGTTGATCGTCCTCCCGACAAACCGCGTGGCGATCAGGAGGACGTTCGATACGATATACAGGGGCCACGCGTACCTTACATACACGTGATAATCGACCCGGGAAAAGATCAGCATCAGAATGAAAGCGGCGATACTGATCACCGACTGCTTCTCAAAATAATGCATATCGTTCCGAAACGTGACGGACGCCTCATAGGCACTGGTCGAGTACAGCATGACAAGTCCGAAGCAGGTCAGGAGGACAACCACAGCCATCAGGTTGTAGTCATAGTAATCCCACCCGTCGGTCTTCACCGCCTTTTTTCTTCCCCTGAGCAGCGAAAACTCCCTCTTGCCGGAGCCTGCCGGGCGATGCGCGTTTGTACTGTCAGACATGTCTCATCTCCCCGTGTGCCTGATACCCGTCTGTTCCGTGGTCCGACGGATCATCTGCTGTTGATGTAGGGAACCAGACCGCCCGCGCTGATGATCTTCTGCATAAACGGCGGGAACGCCTGTCCCTTCCAGCTCATGCCAAGCGTCTGATCCGTGATGATCCCGGTATCCAGGTCCACCTCGACCCTGTCTCCGGCCCGGATCGCCTGCGCGGCCTCAGGGCACTCCACAATGGGAAGCCCGATGTTGATCGCGTTTCTGTAAAAAATCCTGGCAAAGGTCTCGGCGATCACGCAGCTCACGCCAGACGCCTTGATCGCGATGGGGGCGTGCTCCCTTGAGGATCCGCACCCGAAATTCTTCGCAGCGACAATGATGTCCCCGTCCTGCACCTTTTCGACAAATGCTTTGTCGATGTCTTCCATACAGTGGGAAGCGAGCTCCTTCGGATCGGAGGAGTTCAGGTACCTCGCCGGAATGATGACATCGGTATCTACGTTATCGCCATATTTGAACACAGTACCTTCCAGTTTCATGACTCTCCTCCTTTCAGATATTCTCCGGTGACGCGATTTTCCCCGCGACCGCGCTGGCAGCCGCTACCGCCGGGCTGGCCAGATAGATCTCTGAGTCTGTCGCTCCCATACGCCCGACAAAATTCCGATTCGTGGTGGAGACGCATCTCTCACCCCCTGCCAGGATTCCCATATAGCCACCAAGGCACGGGCCGCAGGTCGGTGTCGACACGACCGCTCCTGCCTCGATAAAGATCTTTAACAGGCCCTCCTCCATGGCCTGAAGGTAGACCTGCTGCGTGGCGGGGATGATGATGCAGCGGACGTTCTTTGCCACCTGGCGTCCCTTCAGGACGGCAGCTGCGGAGAAAAGATCTGAGAGCCTTCCGTTGGTGCATGACCCGATCACGGCCTGGTCGATGGCAATCTCGCCCACCTCGTCAATGGTCTTCGTGTTTTCGGGAAGGTGCGGGAAGGCCACCGTCGGCCTGAGCTTCGACAGGTCGATGGTGTACTCCTTCTCATACTCCGCGTCCGGATCGGCCTCGAAGACGGTCCATGTCTTTGTCGAGTGCTCCTCCATGTAGCGGATGGTCTGTTCATCCACCGGGAAGATCCCGTTCTTTCCGCCGGCCTCGATCGCCATATTCGCGATGGTAAAGCGGTCGTCCATCGTCAGGTACGTGATCCCGTCCCCGGCAAACTCCATGGACTGGTACAGCGCCCCGTCCACTCCGATCATGCCGATAATATGCAGGATAATATCCTTTCCGGTCACATAGGGACCGGGCCGTCCGGTGAGGTTGAAACGAATCGCGGAGGGAACCTTGAACCATGCCTTTCCCGTCACGCAGCCCGCTGCCATGTCCGTGGATCCGACGCCCGTGGAAAATGCTCCGAGCGCGCCGTACGTACAGGTATGGGAATCCGCCCCGATCACGACATCCCCGGCCACGACCAGTCCTTTCTCCGGAAGGAGCGCGTGCTCGATTCCCATCTGGCCCACGTCGAAATAGTTGGTGATGTCATGCTTTTTCGCGTATTCCCTCACACACTTGCAGTGCTCCGCCGATTTGATGTCCTTGTTCGGGATGAAATGATCCATGACCAGGGCAATCTTATCCTTGTCAAAGACCTTGTCACTCTCGAAGCGGTCCATCTGGCCGATCGCCACCGGGGAGGTAATGTCATTTCCCAGGACCAGATCCAGATTCGCTTCGATCAGATCCCCCGCGTGTACCTCCTCAAGTCCTGCCGCGCGGGCAAGGATCTTCTGTGTCATCGTCATTCCCATCTTCCGTTTCCTCCTCCTTTAAAAACGCCTGCGGTCCCGGTCACCCCTCCGCAGGCGCCAGTGTGTCGCCTCAGTCATTCTTTTACTCAGGAGCTGTTCCTGAAAGATGAATGAGACGGCACACCAGAATGGTTCTTTCCATCAATTGTTGATCAGCTTGTCCTCATCGCTCCAGGAGTAAAGCTTGCGGATGTCCGCTCCGACCTTCTCCGCCGGATGGGCCGCGTGCTGCTTGCGCAGCGCCTTGAAGTGGACCTGTGCTCCGGAATCGCTCATGTCGAGCAGGAAGTCCTTCGCGAAGGTTCCGTCCTGGATGTCCTTCAGGATCTTCTTCATGGTCGCCTTCGTCTCATCGGTGATGATCTTCGGGCCGGTCACGTATCCGCCGTACTCTGCCGTGTTGGATACGGAATACCACATGCCGCCGAAGCCTGACTGATAGATGAGGTCCACGATCAGCTTCATCTCGTGAATGCACTCGAAATACGCGTTCCTCGGATCGTAGCCGGCCTCCACCAGAGTCTCGTAGCCCGCCTGCATCAGGGCCGTCACGCCGCCGCACAGCACTGCCTGCTCACCGAACAGATCCGTCTCGGTCTCGGTCTTGTATGTCGTCTCCAGAAGTCCCGCGCGGGCTCCGCCGATGCCAAGTCCATAGGCGAGTGCCAGATCCAGCGCCTTGCCAGTGTAGTCCTGCTGCACCGCAACCAGGCAGGGGGTACCTTTTCCGGCCTGATACTCGGAGCGGACCGTATGTCCCGGTGCCTTCGGGGCGATCATGGTGACGTCCACATAAGCCGGGGGAACAATGCATCCGAAATGGATATTGAAGCCATGCGCGAACATGAGCATGTTGCCTTCCTCCAGGTTCGGCTCGATGTCCTCGCGGTACAGCTTCGCCTGCTTCTCGTCATTGATCAGGATCATGATGATATCCGCTTTCTTCGCGGCCTCAGCTGCCGTATAGACCTCGAAGCCCTGCTCCACGGCCCTCTTCCAGCTCCTGGATCCCTCATAGAGACCGATGATGACATGGCATCCGGACTCCTTCAGGTTCAGCGCATGTGCGTGTCCCTGGCTTCCATAGCCGATGATCGCGATGGTCTTTCCCTCCAGGAGGGACAGATTACAGTCTTCCTGATAATAGATTTTTGCTGACATTGATACATTTCCTCTCTTTCTTTGATCTCTTTATCTGTCAAATCTATGGTACTGCCACAGGTATCCTGTCAAAGACGTTCTGCCACAGGTATTCTGTCACAGGTATCTCACGTCGTCAGAGCCTCTCGACAGGCCGGTGATCCCGGTCCTGGCCAGCTCCAGGATCTCATAGCCCTCCAGAAGCCGGATAAAGGCATCCACTTTGTCCTGCTTCCCCGTCATCTCGATGATCAGGGAGTCTGACGCCACATCCACGATACTGCCGCGGAACACATCCGCCATGGAGATGATCCCCTGGCGCTGGTTCTCCTCCACGCGTACCTTAACCATGATCAGCTCCCTGGTGACGCTGGTCGCGTCGTCCAGGACCTTGATATCGATCACGTCAACCAGCTTCCGAAGCTGCTTGACGATCTGCTCAATGATATCCTCATCGCCCTCGGTTACGATGGTGATGCGGGTATAGGCCGGATCTGTCGTCACTCCGGCAGTGATGCTCACGATATTATATCCCCGTCGGGTAAACAGTCCCGATACACGGCTCAGAAGTCCGGGCGTATTGTCAACCAGGAGAGATAAAGTCCTCTTGTTCACGATCTTCCTCCAGTATTCATGATAAA
>ONVT01000310.1 GCA_900321365.1 uncultured Eubacteriales bacterium
CGTCAGCGCCGGAAAGCGCTTAGTTTAACCGCATATACCGCGGTGAAATCGTCCAAAACGGAAAAGAATTTCGTTCGCGAGTATAGGAGAAACCATGAAAAGAAAGATGATTGCCTGCGGGAATCGATCGAAGAAATCCATTGGAAGCAGACAGCCATATGTTGTCTGTTTATTCATAATTATAATAAATGCGGTTTTGTATCGAATAAGATCAATTGGAAGATCTATCCGTACTGCGTTAGAATTGGAAGGAGATGTTTTAACATCTCCTTCTGGTTTTGTCCGGGGGAAAAACTGATTTGAAATGAGAATGATTCCTCATGAAGATATCGATGCGGTAAAACCAGTGAAATTGGAAGTACTGACAGGGAGACAGAGTTTTTCATAATGATGAGTTCTGAGAAGATTACCTTCTGTAAGGGTGGCGGGTGTACCGCCAAACTGGGCGCGCAGGCCCTGAACCGGGTGCTCAGCCTTCTGCCGAAGGGTGAGAGGGATCCTGATCTGCTGGTGGGGTTTTCCAGCAAAGATGACGCGGCGGTTTACAGGCTGACGGATGAGATTGCCGTTGTACAGACACTGGACTTCTTCCCACCGATGGTGCCGGATCCATACACCTTTGGGCAGATTGCCGCGACAAATGCGCTGAGTGATATCTACGCGATGGGCGGCACGGTAAAGACTGCCCTGAATATCGTCTGCTTCCCGGAACAATGGGACCTCAACATTCTCGGTGAGATCCTGCGGGGAGGGTCCGAGAAGGTGATTGAGGCGGGTGCCAGCCTTGCGGGCGGGCATTCCATCGCGGATACGGACGTCAAGTACGGACTGTCCGTGACCGGCGTGGTACATCCGGACCACATCTGGACGAACAACACCGGAAGACCGGGAGACAGGCTGATCCTGACCAAGGCGCTTGGCGTCGGGATTCTTTGCACAGCGGACCGGGTGGGAGAGGCACCGCCGGAAGGAATGGAAGCGGCGATCCACTCCATGACGACACTGAATAAGGAAGCCGCGCAGTGCTGCTCGCGCTATGAGATTCATGCGTGCACGGATGTCACCGGCTTCAGCTTCCTCGGACATCTCCATGAGATGATGGACGGGAGGCTGTCCTGCCGCGTATTTGCGGATCAGATTCCGGTTCTGCCCGGGGCGAAGGACTGCGCGGACGAATTCCTGCTGACCGCTGCCGCTCAGAGAAACCGTAACCATGTCGGAAGCTTTGTACGTTTTGAAGGGATTCCGTTTGCGATGGAAGAAGTGCTCTTTGACCCGCAGACATCAGGCGGTTTGCTTGCTGCCGTTCCTGCCGGTCAGGCGGAAGACCTGTTGAAGGATCTGCGCGGGAAGGGTCTTCCGGCAGCGGTTGTCGGAGAGATCTGTGAGAAGGAAGACACGGAGATCTGTGTGGGATATGCTGATTAAGCTATGAAAGTGTTTCGTTTACCGTATATATACCGCGATAAAAACGTCCAAATCGGAGATGAATTTCGTTCGCGGGAAAAAATGTGAAGAGGAGGAATCTGAAAATGATAACAAAGGTTAATGCGCTCGGGGATGCCTGCCCGATCCCGGTGGTGAAAACAAAGAACGCGATCCGGGAACTGAACGGCGCGGGAATCGTTGAAACTCTGGTGGACAATGAGATTGCCGTCCAGAATCTGACGAAGATGGCCAACCAGAAGGGCTATGGAGTGAAATCGGAGAAGATTGCCGACAATCAGTTCCGCGTGACGATGGAGATCAGCGAGACGGCTGCCGCGCTTGCCGCAGCCGCACTGAAAGCAGCCGCGCAGGCAGGAACGCCTCAGGACGGCACGGATGAAGAGTGCCTGGTCACGTCCTCAGGTAAGAAAAAGAATATCGTTGTCGCAGTAACCGCTTCCGTGATGGGAACGGGAAATGATGAGCTGGGCGCTGTCCTGATCAAAGGCTTTCTCTATGCGCTGACACAGCAGGATGAGCTTCCATCGACGATCCTGTTCTATAACGGAGGAGCATCCCTGACCTGTGAGGGTTCGGCATCCATAGAGGACCTGAAGAGCCTTGAAGCCCTTGGCGTGGAGATCCTGACCTGCGGCACCTGCCTGAATTACTACAAGCTCTCTGAGAAGCTGGCGGTTGGCGGCGTCACCAATATGTATGAGATCACGGAGCGGCTGACGAAAGCGGATCTGGTTGTCCGACCGTGAGTGAGATTCTCAGGATAACTGACGTTTGTCTATGAGGGAAAATGAGTTGCGCGAAAGCAGGGAGTTTCTCGTTATCACATTTTCAGAGACATCGGACGCGATGGCAGCGGAGAAGCTGTTCCGGGAGATGTCATTTCCGGGACGGATCATTCCTGTTCCCCGTCAGCTGAGCGCGGGGTGCGGGCTGTCCTGGAGAACGGAGACGGACCGGGGGGAACAGGCAAAGGAAGTGCTGGAAGCGGCCGGCATCCACTGGCATGAGATGGCGAGCGTCCGGCTGTGGGTGTCAGGAAGCAGTATCTGACACTTCTCATGAACAAAACACAGATGAATGAATCGGGAGCCGGGACTGGATTGCGAATCGATTTGAGCCTCCCGATTATGACAGAATGTCAGAATAACCGGCACTGATGGAAGGAAGTCTGCCTATGGGGATTACACATTATGTGGGAATTGACATCGGATCGACATGTTCGAAGACTGTCGTGATGGATGAAACCGGGCAGATCCTGCACAGGCTTCTGAGGCCGACGGGATGGAGCAGCGTGGATACGGCGGACGCAATCCGGGGGGAACTGGATGAGATGGGAATCTCGCCTAAGTCCTGCAGGGTAGTGTCCACCGGATATGGAAGGGCCGCTGTTCCCTATGCCGCGAAAAATGTCACGGAGATCACCTGCCACGCGAAAGGTGCCTGCCATATCTACGGGACAGACAACCTGACTGTGATTGATATCGGAGGTCAGGACACAAAGCTGATCGTTGTGCAGGACGGACAGGTAACGGATTTCCTGATGAACGACAAGTGTTCCGCGGGAACGGGCCGGTTCCTGGAGGTGATGGCAAATACGCTTTCGGTGCGACTGGAGGAGCTGTGCGATCTTGCGAAAAGCGGAGGCGGAGTCTCAATCAGTTCCATGTGTACGGTATTTGCCGAGTCAGAGGTGATCGGCCTGATCGGAAAGGGCGAGAAGCGGGAGAACATCGCTTACGCGGTCGTGCATTCCATCGTCCAGAAGGTTGCGTCCCAGGCGGGGCGGCTGAAACTGGACCAGACGGTCTGCCTGACCGGCGGGCTGTGTGAATTCGATTACCTGAGGCAGCAGCTGGGGAAGGCTCTGCGCTGCGAGGTCATAGCCGGACCGGACGGAAGGTATGCCGGGGCCGCGGGAGCCGCGCTGAGTGCGTTGAAAACCTGAATCTGCAATGAACTGATTTTACTCGCTGCACTCCACAGCAAGACAGACAACAGTCAAAGACATCAGGAGAACAGACATTTATAGATAAGGTGTTCCATCATGATCTACCTTGACAACGCAGCAACAACCATCCATAAGCCGCAGGCGGTGATCGACGCGGTCGCCGCGGCCATGTCGTCCATGGGAAATGCGTCCCGCGGCGCTCACAGCGGAGCCCTCATGGCTTCCCGCACCGTATATGATGCCCGGTGCAAGGCGGCGAAGCTCTTCGGGTGCGGCAGGCCGGATCATGTAGTATTTACATGTAATTCTACGGAGGCTCTGAATATCGCGATTCAGGGGACGATCCGTCCCGGAAGCCATGTAATCACGACGGATCTGGAGCATAATTCTGTTCTGCGACCGCTCTACCGGATGCAGGAGGAGCAGGGCGTCCGCCTGGACTTCGCGCACGCGGACGGTCAGGGCGCGCTGGATTATCACGATCTGGAGAG
>ONVT01000230.1 GCA_900321365.1 uncultured Eubacteriales bacterium
AACAGGGTCAGAACCTTGTCGTAGAATTCCAGATAGAAAGCGCCCAGGATCTTACACAGAACAGAAGGCCATTTCCATTCACTCAGGAGATGGATTACGCCATCCCCCCAGATGTTTCTTGTCATGCCGTCAAAAAAGATAAAATTCAGCGGAATGGAGATGATACTTGAGACGGCAGCGCAGAGGACGCCGACGGTCATCGTGCCAAGCGCGGTGTCAAGGCTTTTCCTGCGTGAGAAATAGCCGACAAGAAGTGCCAGACAGATGCTGGTGAGCATATAGATCCAGGAGGTCCCAGAAAGCATGGTGCTGATCAGGTTGCCGGTCACTCCGACCATCATGCCGCAGACCGTTCCCAGGATGTAGGCGCTGCAGACCGTGCCGAGGGAGTCCATCCACAGAGGAGCCTGAAAATAATCCGCAATTGCGTGTCCCGCGAAGTTGGCGAAGAGACACAGCAGAACCAGCACTATGACAGAAATTGTCTTTCGCATTTTCATACTGATTCCTTTCCTACAGACCAAGCTCAGCCGCGCGCGATGCAGCTTCGTCAAACCATTCCTCATATTCCCCGGAGGCCAGCACTTCGTCGATGACTCCGTTTACAAAATACATCAGCTCCAGGTCGTCCTTCGGGCCCGCGATCCGGTCTCCCTGGAACTGCTCTTCCAGTTCGAATTCCACACCTTCCATCAGAACCAGTCCGCAGTCCGGATGATTCTCGATGTACAGCTTCGCGCTTTCTATATCCACGCCGCCCGCATCCGCAAGAGCTTCACGGACATTGTCATAAACCTCCTGCGTGGAACCGGGTCTTACGAACTTCCGGTAATTCGGAATGTTCTGCGCTACCAGAAGCTCTTGAAGGGAGCCTGCCTGTGCGGTCAGATTCCTGCCGAAGAGGTCGGTGAGCTGCGTCAGGCTGTCTCTGTCCTCCTCACGGATGATCAGACCGACGGAAGCCCCCTCGGAAGAATAGTGGTATCCCTTTGAAAGCTCCATGGAGGAGGCGCGTCCGGGTGTGTAGGAAAGCCCGGAGATGGCAAGGTCGTATGTCCCCGCCGCCATGGAAGAGAGAACATCTGTAAACTCAAGAGGAACGATCTCAAGCTCCACACCCATGTGATCCGCGATGAGGCGGGCCAGCTTCATATCAGAGCCCACATACTGATCCTGTCCGGTGTAATCGGGGTCTATGAACTCCTGTGGAGCGAAATAAGGTTCGGTCGCAACGGTCAGTTTTCCTCTTTCACGGATTCTTGCCAGCCGGCCGACAGCATTCTCCGGGATTCCCGAAGAAATGTCCATGGAATCCTCAACGAAGTTCCACTGGTTCTCGTGGTAGAGTTCTTCGGTCGGAGCTTCCCCGTCAGATGTACCTGTGGAAGAGGATTCCGTGTCGTCCTGCGCATAGAGGATTACGCTGCCCGAAGACAGCAGAAGGGCAAGTAAGAGCAGGACAGGCAGAAACAGGCTGTTTTTTCTTCGCATAATAATTCAATCATCCTCATCTGCTTTCGTCTGATCAGCCCCATTGCTCAGGAATTACAGGATTCTTCCCTGTGTGGCGCTGAAAACAAATGTCAGTAAAAGTTTATCATCAGGTTTTGTTTTCATCAAGATTAAGCCGGAACAAAATCCGTAACAAGTTACACCCCCATCCCCGCGGCTGAGGCGCGACTTGTCATCAAAAACCTTCGACAAACATGTCGGGATTTGATAAACTGTGATGAACGTTTCTGGTCACATATTAACTGCGTTTTGAATCTGTTCAGAAATGAAGAATGAATCAGGCTTGTCTTTCACGAGTTATTTCTGAACAGATCCTTAAGAGGAGGAAAAAGAGATGAAAAAAAGAGTTTTGTTATGGATCGCTGTGATGCTGGCAGTTCTGGCCACATGGTCTGTCTTTGCCCGGGAGACGGAGAGGGAAGAAGCTGTGGAAGTGACTCAGGATATCCAGTATGTCATGTATGTCGGAACGAATGACAAGGATACGAATCATCCTGTTTTTCCCGCCGAGGAATGCCTTAGCAGGGCAAAGGAGATTCTGATCAGCCACTTTGGCGGCTATACGATTCAGGAGGCCCATGGCGGCTGGGTCAATGATGACGGGTCCATAGCGGAGGAATATACCATGGTCATCTTTCTGAGTGATACGACTCTTGATGAGGTTCATAGTGCCGCGGACGATATGCAGAAGGTGTTCAACCAGAGCAGCATTCTGATCCAGGCCAATCCTACGACGACAGAATTCTATTCCGGCTCCTGACGACCGCTTATCATCGAGCAAGCTTGCTTGCGAGATGATAGCGGCGTCGCTGTATCGAGCAGGGGAATTTTATCCCCTGCCCGATAGGGTTTTTCATACGTGGAAGAAACCTGTATCTGTCGGAGGTGGTTCTGATCAGATACTTTCAATCGTACCTCCCTCAATCAGCTCCACGGGGAGAATCACGGGAAGCTTGCTGGCGCTTTTCGGATTCCGGATCAGTTTGATCAGCTGCTCTGCTGCCAGTCTGCCCATCTGGGGGGCATCCTGCCGGATAGTGGTCAGCCTCGGTCTCAATGACTGTGTGATCGGGATGCCGTCATACCCGGCAAAAGAGATATCATCAGGTACCCGCAGTGATAACTCCCTTGCGGCGTCCTGTGCGCCCAGATAGGCGATGTCGTCCGGAAGGAGAATGCAGGTGGGACGATCTGGCATCCGCAGAAGCTCCCTGACAATCCTGCGTGTCAGATCGATGTTGTCATACTCGCTCTCTCTGACATACTCCTCAGGGACGGGAAGATTATGGCAGGACATCGTGTTGCGGAACTGCTGGATCCGTGTTCTTGTCACAACCGAATTGTTGTGGCCGTGAACAAACGCGATCTTCTCATGGCCCCGGGAGATTGCATATTCCACCAGCTGATGCATTCCGTTTTCATTGTCAGAAAGAACGGCCGGTATACGCCGGTAGAGGTGGTCAACCGTGAGGCAGGGGAGTCCCGCTTCGACCAGCGCCCTGGTCTTAGGTGCGGCGAAATCAGCACAGACCAGACAGATGCCATCCAGATGACTCGCATGGCAGTAATCAGCATAACTGATTTCGTTCCCGGCCAGCTGATTGTTAATGAAGGTGATCTCACAGCCTTCCTTCTCCGCCTTCCGCTTGAACGCGTCCAGGATCAGGACAAAGAACGGATGTGTCAGTCCTCGTCCGCTTTCCTCTTCATAGATAATTCCCAGCCGGACCGGCTTCTGATAATCTGAACCTGCCTGGCCTGTCTTGCTGTTCTGCATTCCATCGCTGCTGTTCATGGTCAAGTCCTCCTCCCCGAAAGCATTTTCAGCCTCCCTCTAAGTATATAACGACAGGAAATGACACGCAAATGTATTTGATACATTTTCAATGCGTCTCGAATCCTGATGTGGTATGATAATAATTACGGACTATGTAAGTTTTTTTACCGGGCTCAATAGCATGGTGCTTCGAAAGACGCCAGTGAGTCGGACATCTGAAAACTGCTTTCAGGGAGGAGGGAAACATGGCTGACGAGGCTTATCGGAAACTTCTGAAGTGCTATCACGATGTTGAGGACAGGGTACAGAGCAGACCGGAGATTGGTATTGTACTTGGCTCGGGACTCGGGTCGTTTGCTGAACAGGCTGAGATTCATGAAGAGATTTCCTACAGCCAGATTGAGGGCTTCCCTGTGTCGACTGCTCCGGGACATAACGGGAGATTCCTGTTCGGAACACTGGCGGGCAGGGAGGTTGTCTTTATGCAGGGCCGCGTGCATTATTACGAAGGGTATGACATGACAGATGTTGTGCTGCCTGTCCGGCTGCTGGGTTTACTCGGCGTGAAGAAGATGATCCTGACGAATGCGGCAGGCGGAATCAATCCGGATTTCCGGCAGGGAGCTCTGATGATGATTACGGATCATATCTCATCCTTTGTTCCAAGTCCCCTGCGTGGCTTGAATATGGATGAGATCGGACTCCGTTTTCCGGATATGACCCATGTGTATTCTGAAAAGCTCCAGGAGACAGTCAGGGCGGCAGCGGATCAGACGGGAATTGCTCTTCGCGAGGGTGTCTACATCCAGCATCCGGGTCCTAATTTTGAGACGCCTGCGGAAATCCGGGCGTACCGTCTCATGGGCGCGGATGCCGTGGGCATGAGCACTGCCTGTGAGGCCATGGCATTGAACCATATGGGGGTTCAGGTGTGCGGTATTTCCTGCATTACGAACCTTGCGGCCGGGATGAACAAGGCGCCGCTGACGCAGGAGGAAGTGTACGAGACAGCAGACCGCGTTGCGGGTGACTTCAGAAGGCTGATTACAGAGATTGTACGGAATATCTGACTTTGCAGCGGCTTCTTTTGCTCCTTTTTTCGGATCCTGTCAAAAAAAACTTGCAATTCAAAAGGACCAGTGTTAAGATAATGGAGCTTGCTTAAGGGCAGGCGCAGATAGAACAACGATGCGTGGCTCAGTTTGGTAGAGCGCTGCGTTCGGGACGCAGAGGCCGCTGGTTCAAATCCAGTCGCATCGACTTTTTTCCTCAACCATGCGGGTTTCCGGAAACGGAAGCCCGCTTTTTAAGTGGTTGGGCTGGTTGGGCAGGCTGATTGGCCCGGTCAGGCCATGAAATTGAGCCGCTGATCTACCTGTTTATTTGGCTGGCCGGGCTGGCCAGCTCATCTGGAACGACCGGGCGATCCCCCGGGATTCAACATAAACTGGTTCACCTGATCCAACACGTCATACTTCTTACTGTCTTCCGTAACGTCGAAAGTATAGTACTGGTTGTTGACTGAGGGAGTGTTGCCGATCATCGCGCCCGCGGCTTCCGCCGAAAGTCCGTTCGCCCGGATCAGGGAGTTGACCGTACGTCTGTAGGCATTGATTCCCTTGGGCGTGATTCCGATCTGGTTGCACTTGTTCTTCATGCAGGACGACAGCTGGTGTACAGTGACCCTGCCGTCGGCACCGGTGAAGATATACTCGCCAAGCCACCCGTTGGCTTCCTGAACCTCCTTCACTCTGGTCAGGAGATCACGGATTGCATCCGTATAGGGAACCGGCCTGGGTTTCTTGTTCTTCGGAATCGGCTTGATCCGGATCTCACCGGTGATCTTGTCCACGCTTTCCCGTCTGCGGACCTCAATATAACGTCCGTGGATGTCGTCCCATTTCAGGGCGACGATTTCCCCGGCTCTCATACCGGTCAGGGCAGCAAGTTCAAGCGCATAAACCGGCATGTATCCCGGCTGCTTCTCATAGTCTTTCCGGAACTGGGCGTTGAGTGCAATGAGTTGTTCAGGGGGAATGACGATGCGGTCATCCGCCCTTTCCTGC
>ONVT01000229.1 GCA_900321365.1 uncultured Eubacteriales bacterium
GGCGGCGTAAATCTCCGTCTTGATGATGGGATCCGTGATCAGGATGCCGCGCTGTTCACCGTCATAGGCGCTCAGACCGGCGGGGAACACGCAGTCGGTCTCTTTGTCTGTCAAGGCCTTCAGGGCGTCCTCCGTATTCCCGAAGGCCTGGGAGGCAAAGTCGAGCTCCGCGTTCTTTTCACAGGTTCTCGCGAATCCCAGAAAGTCCGACAGCGCTCCGGTGAGGGACTGTGTCTTCCCGTCATACTCACAGAAGGGAAGATAATGATCCCGGTATCCTACCCGGATGGTTCCATGGTTTTCATACCACTCCAGCTCGTCCGGCGTAAGAAAACCCAGAACCGCCTGGCTGCTCTCATACTTTTCCGCCAGCTGCTGGTTGAAGTAGCGGTCGTCCTCCATGATCCGGTTCATGGCGACGTCAAGTTCACGCTTGATGTCCGGACGTCTCTTGTTGATTCCAAAGTATGAGTCCGCCGAACCGACCTTGCATACGGGAAGCACGTCCGCCGTCTTCCCGTAGATGTCCAGGGTCACCAGCGCGTCGATCTCCCCCTGGGCGAGCATCTCCAGCATCTCGGGGGTTTTCACGGTCAGCTCCACAATCCTGGGATGCGCGTCATGGCTCTGTGCCCACTCGGCGAACAGCTGTGCCTGGATGCTGTTCTTATTGACTCCGACCTTTTTTCCGTCAAAGGAGGAAAAATCATCCGGCCTGATCCCGTCATAATCGGGGCGGATAAAGACATGATAGTCCTCCGATCCCATCCCCAGGGCGGAATACAGGATCTTCTGCGCACGCTCCTCGGTATACGACACATCGCTCAGAAGATCGATCTCCCCGTCGATCAGCATCTCGAGAAGCTCCGACCAGCTGCCCTCCACATACTCATAATTCCACCCGGTGAATGCGGCGATCCGCTGCTGGTACTCATAGCCATAGCCGGAACGCCTTCCGAACTCGTCCGTATGGTGGAATGCGGATTCATACCATCCGACGCGCACCGTCTTCCCGGCTGAGGCCTCGGTTTCTGTTTCCGTTGCGAAGCCGTTTTCTGTTTCCGCTTCGAGGCTGCCTTTGGTTTCCGCTTCGAAACCGCCCTCTGTTTCCTGTGCGGGAGCGGATGCCGGCAGCATGCAAAGCAATGCCAGAACAAAACAGATCAGAACTGCTGCCGTCCTCATGATACGTGTATTCAACGTCTGAACCGTCTTCATTCTGTCCTCCTTCCGGATTATTCCTTCTTTGCGCTCTTCCCTTTCTGCAGGCCGTCCGTCGGCAGATACGCAGGCTTTGTCTTTACCGGTTTCTCTTCACCGTCCTCCGCCGGGAACATGTCCATTCCTATATTTTACTACAAGAACGGCACGGTGAACAGTTTTTCTGTCACCAGATTCTTATGGTGCGGGGCGGTTTTTGTTATAGCCGGTTTTCATGATCCATACAGCGTGTAATTCTCTGTCACCAGAATCTCCGGCCGCAGGTCGTTTTTTTCATGAGGAACTTTGCTCACTACCTGGAAATCAAAGGCGGCAGCCACAGTGGGATGGGAACCGTGAATCTGCAGATATCGGTCATAGTATCCGCCCCCGTACCCGAGCCGGTTCAGCTTCCGGTCGAATGCGACCCCCGGCAGAATTACAAGCGCATCTTCCGCATCATCCAGGCTGGGGCAGAATGCAGGATCCGGCTCCAGGATATGCATCGCCCCGGGCGCAAGGTGTGCGAAGGATCTGATCTCATAGAATTTCATCCTGCCGCCGCCTGTGATCTCAGCCTCTTTTGAAGGCTCGCCCGACCCTGCGGTCTTTCCGGCTGCTCTGGACGCTTCGCCTGATCCGGATGTCTTTTCATCTGTTCTGAGTTTTATGACCCTCTCCACCCGGGGGACCGCCACCCTCTTCCCGTCTTTCCGGCATCTCTCAATCAGGGCGCGCGTCTGCACCTCTCCGGGAAGATCCATGTACGCAAAGACGACACCGGCACTCTTGTATACGTCCAGATCCAGAACCCTCTCCAGAATCCTCGCACTCCATTCCTCAAGCTCCGCGCTCTGATGCTCCCGTCTTTTCACCGCGATCATCCTCCTGAGCGCCTGCTTCTGCTCCGCGATCGTCACACAAACCACCTTTCTCTAAGAAAAAAATATTTAAAAATCTTCCTTTACCGTGTAAAATGAATATATGTCCTGACACCGTTTCTGTACAGTATCAGATTTCTATACGGTAACAGATTTCCGGACAGAGTCAGCTTTCTGAACAGCATCCGGTTTCTGAAACAGAGTCAGGACGGGAACACTTTCATTATATTTCAAAGGGAGGTAAACAGTATGACAGAAGGGGTTCGTAAGTATCTGGCGGAGTTCATCGGAACATTTGTGCTTGTGCTCGTAGCGTGCGGCGTTGCCGCAGTGACGGGATGTAATGGGGAGGCGAACGGGTCGTATATTCTGACCGCTCTCGCATTCGGCCTGGTCATCGTCGCGATGGCATATTCGATCGGCAATGTATCCGGCTGCCACATCAACCCGGCCGTTTCTATCGGCGTTCTTCTGAACGGCGGCATGAGCGTGACGGATTTCATCGGCTATATCGCGGCTCAGTTCCTTGGCGCGATCTGCGGAGCGGCTGTTCTCCGCGCGCTCATCGGAACAGAGCTCGGGCTTGGCTGCAACGGTCTGTACGACGGAAGCGTCGCGAAGTCTCTCATCGTTGAGATCATCCTGACCGCGATCTTTGTTCTCGCGGTGCTGGGCGCAACTTCAAAGACAGAGAACAGCCATGTGGCCGGCCTGGTCATCGGCGGATCGCTTACACTGGTGCATCTGTTCGGCATCTATTTCACCGGAACCAGTGTCAATCCGGCAAGATCGTTTGGTCCTGCGCTGCTTCTCGGTGGAGAATCCCTCAAGGTTGTGTGGGTATTCATCGTAGGACCGCTCGTCGGCGGTATCGTTGCGGCGCTGATCTGGAAGCTGATCGGCGGTGCAGAGAAGTAAGGAAGGCATGCAGGAAGCCTGCGGCGGATCTGCAGGCAGAGATTACTCAAAAATCGAGCAGGGGGATAAATCCCCCTGCTCGATCCGGCAACGCCGCTATCATCTCACAAGCAAGCTTATATCACCTTTACCGCCCCAGGTACTTCCTGTCCTGCAGGTTCGCCTCGTACGCGAGCTTCTCCTCATCAACCCTCGACAGACGCCCGTTCTCAACCACGACCTCACCATTCACGATCGTCATGTCCACGGCACCCTTCAGTCCGACCGTGCCGAGCACGGACTTCGGATCAAACAGCGCGCCCACAAGCTCAAGGCGGTTCGAAGAGACAAGGAAGAGGTCGGCACATTTTCCGGCTTCAAGGCTGCCGATCTCCGTCTCACGGCCAAGCAGCCGGGCCGATCCCATCGTCGCCATCTTCAGCACGTCATATCCCGAAGGAGCCTTGTCCGAGGAATTCAGCCGGTGCAGCAGGTACGCCACGCGCAGCTCCTCCAGCAGGTTCGAGCCGTCATTGCTCGCGCTGCCGTCCACGCCGAGACCGACCGGAATCCCCATCTTCAGCATCTCCGGAACCCTCGCGATGCCCGACGAGAGCTTCATGTTCGAAACCGGGCAGTGGCAGACGCCGGTGCCAGTCTGCGCCAGAAGCTCCAGTTCCTCATCATTAAAATGAATTCCATGTGCGTACCACACGTCGCTGCCGACCCATCCCAGCTTCTCCATATAGGCGAGCGGACGCAGGCCGACCTTCTCGAGCGTATAGTTTTCCTCATCCTTTGTCTCACACAGATGTGTGTGCAGCCGTACCTTGTACTCGCGCGCCAGAGAAGCGCTCTCACGCAGCAGATCCTCCGATACCGAGAACGGCGAGCAGGGAGCCAGGGCGATCCGCTTCATGGCACCGAAGCCGGTATCCTGATACTTCCCGATCAAACGGAGAGAATCCTTCATGATCTCATCGACCGTCTGGACGACGCTGTCCGGTGGCAACCCTCCGTCCTTCTTTGACCGGTCCATGCTTCCTCTGGAAAAATGCATGCGCACGCCGAGCTCCTGCGCCGCCTGCCACTGCGCTTCCAGAAGGTCTCCTCCATTCGCGGGGAAGACATAGTGATGATCAAATATGGTCGTGCAGCCATTCTTCACCAGCTCGCCCATCGCCGTCAGGCTCGCCAGGCGCTCCGTCTCTTCGGTCAGGTTCTTCCAGACCTCATACAGCGCGACAAGCCAGTCAAACAGCTCGAGGTTCTGCACTTCAGGCAGGTTGCGGGAAAACACCTGGTAAAGATGATGGTGCGCATTGATCAGGCCGGGATATGCAATCATGCCGGAGGCGTCGATCACCCTGTCAACCGAAAGCTGAGCAAACTCCGGATCGTTCTCCAGCGATGGCCCGATCTTCCGGATAATCCCGTCCACGCACAGCAGATCCGAGCCAAGCGGCATGGAGTCCGCACCGTCGCAGGTGACTATGGCGTCAATGTTTTTAATCAAAAGCGAACTCATAGGATTCCTCCTTATCACAGATGCCGGTTTTCAACTTCTTCTCTCGACAATCCTACAGCGTTTGCTGTGTGGTCGGCTTATGCACTTTAAACGTCAGGTTTTCTGTCGCTATTGACTGAGTACTGTAGGCCAGATCGGCTCACCCTGCCTCAGAATCTTCCTCTCCCAGGATCTGCTCCATTGTCGACTTCCAGTAATTGTCAAGCGCTTTCCGCTCGCGGCGCCTGCGGTCGTCATCATCTCCGTCCTTACGGTAGAATATGTGGCCGGCCTCAACCTCGGCATTGTATGCGTCAATCACGCGCTGGAAGATCTGATCGTCCCCGAACGGCGCATCGCCGCAGTCCGTCAGCGTCTTGCAGGCAAGCGCGGTCATCCTCGCCCTCATATCATCATCCTGCAGATGTTCATAGACCGCAGCCTGGGTGGCATACACCGCCGCAAGCCCCCGATGGAGATCCTTCACCGACTCATCCAGACTGCCGCGGGAAGTGATCTTTTCCTTATAGAGCTCCTCGCTGCGCCGGCACATTTCCAGGGCCCTTTCCTCCTGACCGCCCGTGCGGCTGCAGGCAAATCCAAGATCCGCGTACAGCTTCTCAAGGGTGCCGAAGCTCTGTTCGTGCCCTTCCATCGCCTCCAGCGCCAGGGTAAAATGCTCCACCGCCTTATCATATTCTTCGTCCCACAGCGCATTGCTCGCGCATGCAGAATGTGCATAGGCGATCATCATCTTCGAGCCGTTCGCCTGGGCCGCCTCAACATCTTTCTGCAGCTGCTGGGCGCTGCGGATCACAACATGACCGGAAAACGCGAGGCTGTAAGCCCCCTCGGTCACCCGTCCGAGAATATTCACCGCACGGCTGAGGATGTTATAGTAATCGTCCTCATCCGCCTCAATTCCGATCAGATTCCGCGGTTCATTGATCGTCAGGCTCCGGATCCCCGGAATGTCAAGAATCTCCTGCAATGCATCGTCTTTCTTCGATATGATGTCCCGCACATCTGACGGTTTCCCCTTCGAGGGATTCAGAACAAGACGGTAACATCTGTAATGCTGTGCCATGATGGTTCAAACTCCTATTTAATCACGTTAACGAGTATAACTGTATTGTTTTTTTTGCATAATCTCCAGGATACATTACTTCGTCGATCCACCGTGTCAAGCCGCTGAAGAC
>ONVT01000227.1 GCA_900321365.1 uncultured Eubacteriales bacterium
TAGCTTGCGGTTTGGTATCAATCGGGCAGGCAGGAGGAATGAGGCATGTTTGATCGAAATTACTATGGTCACAGTACCCAGTTTTTCGGCGTCGAGCAGCACAGGCTGGTCGGCGGAAGGGGCGACGGGATGCGCCTTCTTCAGGTCAGGAACGGAAGCGGAATAGAATTTACGGTTTCAGTGGATCGGTGTGCGGATATTTCCAGACTCTCCTACAGGGGAGTGAATCTGAATTACATGAGCGTAGGCGGGTATGCAGGCCCGGCGTACTATGACGACAGGGGAGAGAACTGGCTGAAAACCTTTAACTGCGGTTTTCTGACGACCTGTGGTCTTACGAATATCGGCATTCCGCAAAGAGACGGGGAGGAAGATCTTCCGCTTCATGGAACAATCGGGAACCAGCCGGCCGACCATGTCTGGTACACGGCCGATGAAGAGGAGATCCGGATAAGCGCGCATATCCCGGACATGCAGATCTTCAGGCAGAAGCTGGAACTGGAGCGCACGATTCTGTGCCCTGTGGGCGGGAAAACCCTGACAATCCGGGATACGGTCCGCAATATCGGCTCGAGCACGGAGCCGATGCTTCTGCTCTATCACATGAACATGGGGTACCCGCTTCTGAGCGAGAACTCGGTTGTCCGGGTGAATTCCGAAAAGGTGACCCCGAGGACCGAACATGCTGCAAGGGATCTGGACACCTGGAACAGGATGCTCCCACCGACGGCCGGATTTGAGGAGCAGTGCTATTATCATGAATTCGGCGCAGGGACGGCATGCGCCGGGATTTTCAGTCCGGATGCGGGAGTCGGTATCGCGATCCGGTTTGATCCTTCCAGCCTTCCCTACCTGACGGAGTGGAAGATGATGGGAGAGAAGGACTATGTGCTCGGCCTCGAACCGATGAACGCTACCCTGGATGGCAGGAAGGGCCTGAGGGAAGCAGGACTTCTTCCCACCATCGGGGCAGGAGAGGAAAGAGTTTTTGAGGTATGTGTAGAGTTTTTCGGAAGCAGGGAAGAATTTGACAGCGACAGGTAATACTCCGCGGGACTTTGTGAGGTGGAGGCCTTAATCAGTCAGATCTGAGACAAGGGAGACAGAGCTTATGGCGTATGTGGACCGGTACGCGGCATATCTGGAACAGCTGCCCGGGGACATCCTGTCTGAGAAGAAGAGCGGGAAGAGGACATTTCTCGCGTTTACCAGCAATTATGATGTTGTGCTGAAGTGGGACGCGGATGTGTTCAATGATCTTCTGGATCAGTATCTGGAAGGGGAGCCCTGTGCAAAAGCGGGTGACCGGATCCGGGATATGGGAGACTTTGCCAGGATTGCCGCCTGGTGCGCGATGAATGGCCTCGGCATGAATTTCGATATAACGGATGTGCGTGTCTGTGATCTTCTGATGGAGCGCTTTGAGAGTGAGAGTTCTCTGGGAGGAACCGGGGCACAGGGGGCCGCGGCGCTGTCAACGGTGGGCTTTCCCGTGGCGGTGCAGCTGACGGACAGGAGTCATGAGGTATGCGCGATGCTGAATCAGTCTGACATGCGCATGGTCCGGGGAGAGGAGCTGATCCCGGTTATGGAGGGAGCTTCGCCTGAGGATCCTGTCTATCACATTATCCTCCAGTTCGCGAAAGGGGACGTGATCCGGGTTCACGGGCAGAAGATGGTAATCCCGCTCTCGAACCGGCTGATCTTCTTCTATGACACGATCCACAAGACGGTCCCCATCAGTGAGGATTATCTCAGGTTTCTCCCCTCGCATCCGCAGATGATATCCTCCCTTGTGGTGGCAGGTTTTGACGCCATCGTCGATCCGGAAGTCGCGAAGGAGAGAATGGGGCAGATCAGGCAGATGCTCATCCGGCTGAAGGAGAGTGACGGCACGATCCCGGTCAGCCTGGAGGGAGCTTTTTATATGAATCCCGAGGTGAAGGAGATCTTCTTTGGCATGCTGGGCAGAGAGTGCAGCGTGATCGGGACCAATGAAGAAGAGCTTGCGGATCTTTCAAAGCGTCACGGGCAGGCGATGGATCCGGGCGATGCGAAGGATGTCCTGAACGCGCTGGAATTCATGATCGAAACCTACGGACCACAGGGCGTGATTCTTCACACGAAGGACTATGCACTCTTCTACGGAGATGCTCCGGACGGAGTGGATATCGAAAAGGGACTGACGGTCGGCTGCCTGATGAGCGCAACCCGCGCCAGGTGCGGCCGGTACGGAACGATGGAGGACCTGAAGAAGAGCCTTCAGCTTTCACTGAGCAAAGACGGGCTGCGGTTTCATAATCTTCTTGAAAAGATTCCGAAAAAGCGCAGGGCCCTGCTCGTGCCTTCCCGGTATATGGAGAGGCCCCGGTATACGATCGGACTGGGCGATACATTTGTCGCGGGTGTGCAGACATGCTATATTTGATGAAGTAAGGGTCAAAAGCCCTGAGTCATATTTGATTACAGGATAGCGATAACAGTAAGGAGGCTATGATGGCGTATCTGATGGGAATAGACCTTGGGACTTCCAGTCTCAAGACACTGGTGACGGACGAGAGCGGACATGTCGTGGCCCAGGCATCGGAGGCTTACCAGTTTGACAGTCCTCACGGCGGGTTTTCAGAGCAGGATCCGGATGTATGGTGGAACGCCTGCGTGCGGACGATCCGCAGGTGCCTGACGTCGGGGAGCGTGAAGGCAGATGAAGTGAGGGCGCTGAGCTTTTCGGGACAGATGCACGGAGCGGTGCTCCTGGATGAGTCGATGAATGCGATCCGCCCTGCGATCCTTCACAATGACGCAAGGAGTGGAAAGCAGGTTGGTGCCCTGAAGGAACTGTTTGGTGTGGACGGGGTGAGGCAGTACATGATGAATCCGGTCTACACAGGCTTCCTGCTGCCGTCCCTTCTGTGGGTCAGGGACTGTGAGAGAGAGAACTATGACCGCGTGAGGAGCGTATGCCTGCCGAAGGATTACCTGAAACTGAAGCTGACCGGCGAGGTATCCTCTGATTACTCGGACGCGTCCGCGACGCTTGCCTATGACATCCGGAAAAACTGCTGGTCTGAGGAGATCCTGAAAAAGGTACAGGTTCCGCTGTCCTTCTTTCCGAAGCTGTATGGTACGGCCCAGGCGACAGGAACAGTGTGCAGGAGCGCGTCCGAAGAAACAGGCCTTCCGGAATCCGTGATTGTCGTTGCGGGAGGAGGGGACCAGGTCATGCAGGGCATCGGAAACGGCGTAGTTACTCCGGGAGTCGCGTCCTCGAACATCGGGACAGCCGGACAGCTTTCCTATCGGTCGGACAGCCCGGTTCCGAATCCCGACCTGACGACGAATACATTTACTTCCTACCGGCCGGATCAGTGGCTGGTCATGGGAGCGATCATGAATGCAGGCGTTACACTGAAGTGGTTCAACAGCCTGTTCGAGAGCGCGGATTATGATAAGATCGAGAAGATGGTCAGCAGTGTGAGACCGGGGAGCGGGGGCGTTGTGTTCCTGCCCTACCTGAACGGGGAGAGGACTCCCCATCTGAACCCCGATCTGAGCGGGGTGCTGTTCGGAGTCAACCTGAACACCGGGAGGGCCGAGCTGACACGCGCTGTCATGGAAGGAGTCGTCTATGCGCTCAATGAGTGCAGACAGCTGTGTGAATCGATGGGGCTTTATGCGGACGAGATTATCGCCTCCGGAGGAGGGGCCAGGTCGCGCACATGGCTCCAGATCCAGGCGGATGTCTTTGGGACGCCGATGAAAGTAACCGATACTTCAGAGCAGGCAGGCCTGGGTGCCGCGATTGCGGCGGGCGCAGGCTCAGGCATATATCAATCAGTAGAGGAGGGATGTGAGAGAGCGGTACACTACAAGGATCTGACCGTGGAGCCGGACGCGGAAAACCACCGGATCTACGAGGAGTATTTCCAGATCTTCAGACAAACCTTCCAGTCATCGAAGAAAGAGCTGGAAAAAATTACACTGCTTGGCAGGCGGACGTCTTGACCGGTCCATGATATCCTGCTGCAAGAGGATGAGAGGTGAAAGAGTTGGCAGAGAATACACGAAAAGAAGAGTATGTGTTTGAATGTTCCGGGATCTCCAAGGCATTCGGCGGTACTCAGGCGCTGAAGGACGTGCAGCTCCATGTAAAGCGCGGGGGGTTCTCGCATTGCTCGGTGAGAACGGAGCCGGTAAGTCCACTCTGATGAAGGCGATCATCGGCCTGCATCAGCCAGACAGCGGGACGATGACCTTCGAGGGCAAACCTTATTCGGCGAAAAGCCCGGTGGATGCGATGAACGCTGGTATCTCCATGATCCATCAGGAACTGAATCCGGAGCCGCATCTGACGATTGCGGAATCGATCTTCCTGAAAAGGGAGAGCATGAACGGGATTTTCCTGAACAAGAAGGCCCAGAATGAGAGAGCCCAGAAGATACTCGATGATTTCGATTTCCCTTATCCTGCGACGACGGTTATGAAAAAGCTGACGATTGCGCAGATGTAGATGGTGGAGATCATCAAGGCGGTATCCAGCAACGCCCGGATGATCATCATGGATGAGCCGACTTTCGGTATCGACGCGAACTGGCAGTCCATCATCCGTGGTCTGATCATCATCGGCACCGTCATGCTGGATATGCTGATCAACGGAAGGA
>ONVT01000256.1 GCA_900321365.1 uncultured Eubacteriales bacterium
ACCTCATGCCCAAAACCGCGGTATATGCGGTTAAACTAAGCGCTTTCCGGCGCTGACGCTTGGAAATCGCTAAGGTTAACCAGTATAGCTCGCGGCTCTCGCCTGCGAGAGTCGCAAGCTTAGTACCGCTACGCGAGGACATAAGCGCGAGCGGCCCTCCAACATGCCCCTCCGGCCTGCCGACGGCATCCGCCGCGCGCCTCTTGGTAAAAAGTACCAAAACAGACCATAGATTTTTGTGCATATAAACAAAATGAAATATTTATATAAAAATTCACTTGAAATTTTATATAAAGAGTTTATAATTAGTTCAACCGAAAGGAACCATTGTTTTCATAACACTATCACCAAGGAGGAAAATTATGAAAAAGGCAATTATCGGTTTAGCAGCAACAGCAGCAATGATCGGCATTCTCGGCACGGGCAGTGTCATGGCGGATGAGCTTCTTCCGGGCGGAGACAGCAACATTCTCTACTGCATCACCCCGTCCACATCCAATCCGTTCTTCGGAACAGAGCAGGTGATCGCGGAGAAGGTCGGCACGGATCTTGGATACGAAGTGAAGTGCTTCTCCCATGACGATGACGCGGCGAAGCAGCTGGAGCTGTTCGAGGCGGCGGTAGCGGACAACGCAGCGGCTATCATCTGCGACAACGCAGGCGCGGACGCTTCCATCGAGGCGATTCAGAAGGCATATGACGCCGGAATCCCGACCTTCCTGATTGACCGTGAGATCAACCAGACCGGTCTTGCGATTTCCCAGATCGTTGCGGACAATGCCCAGGGCGCAGCCGCGATCGCGGAAGTATGGGTAGACGCGATGGATTATGAAGGAAAGTACGCTGAGCTGCTCGGCCTTGAGTCCGACACGAACTGCCAGGTCCGTTCCGACAACTATCACGCCGTGATCGATGAGTATCCGGATCTCGAGATGGTTGCGCAGCAGTCCGCGAACTGGGATCAGACTGAGGCTTATGAGAAGACCGAGGCCATCCTTCAGGCGAATCCGGAGATCACCGGAATCATCTGCGGCAATGACACCATGGCATGCGGCGCTGTCCAGGCCTGCATCGATGCCGGACGCGATGACATCAAGATCATCGGCCTTGACGGATCCGATGACGCTGCGAATTATGTCAAGTCCGGAGACATGGTCGGCACCTGCCTGCAGCAGATTGCTCTGATCACCCAGACCGCTGTCGAGGAGGCTGATGCGTATCTGAACGGAACTGCTCCGGAAGAAGAGAAGCAGCTGATCCCCTGTATCGCCATCACTGCGGACAACGTAGAGTATCTGAGCCAGTTCGTATATGACGAGGGCGCCGGCGAGACCGAGGCTGAGTAAGAGAAAACAGAAACAAAACTGAACCGAAACAGGAAAAGGCGGCGCAAAGTACGCCGCCTTTTCTGAGAAAAGCCTGCGCCGGCCAGATCGGCGAAGCGAGGAGAAAAGGACATGAAAAAGCAAATCATTCTTGCGGCCGCCCTGGCGGCAGCGGCACTGACCATGACGGGCTGTGTCAAGGTGATCGATAAAGGAACGGAAGGACAGTATACCGGCGAGGTTGCGTTTGACGCCGCAGCGGATTCCAGCAGCGACTGGGAGCAGATTACGGCAGAGATTACGGAGAATGCGAAGGATATTGGAGAAGTTCTGTCAGGCGACGGGATCTCAGATGTTGCGGCGGTAAGCGGAACCGCGGAGGTTACGGAGTTCATTTCCAAGGGTCCGAAGAACATCCTCGCTGTCACGGTGGACGGATATGACGGGAAGGAGACCTTCCTGGTACAGATCGGATCGGTCTATTCCGGAACCGCAATCCGTGACGCCCAGACGGTAAAGGGCTTTGAGCAGTTTACAAACCAGACGGAATGGTCGGCATACGCGAAGGCGCTGAACGCCGAGATGCACGCGCAGGTCATGGAGCCGCTGGGGCTCGATGACAGTGTTGTCGGAAAGAAGATCACCTTCATCGGCGCGGCGACGAAGAGCGGCGACGAGGTGACGGTCACGCCGGTGGCCCTGACAGTGGAGTAAAGGAGGAACCGTATGTTTGATGATCCGAATGTGGTTCTCCATTGCGAGAAGATCGACAAGATCTATCCCGGAACCAAGGCGCTGGATCAGGTAAGCTTTGATCTTCTGAAAGGAAAGGTCAACGTTCTGATCGGTGAAAACGGCGCGGGAAAGTCCACGCTGATGAAGATGATCGCCGGAATCGAACAGCCCTCGGACGGCAAGATGTACATGGACGGCGAGGAAGTGTATTTCAAGGACACCAACGCGGCCAGGGCCAGAGGCATCGGGATCATTCACCAGGAGCTGAGCCTGTTTCCGAACATGACCGTCTACCAGAACATCTATATCGGACATGAGAAGAAGAACGGCGTTTTCCTGAATGACGGCCAGCACAGGAAGGGCGCGGACGCCATCCTGAAGAGGCTCGAGCATGAGATCCCCGCGGATACCATGGTCGGCGACCTCAGGGTCGGCCAGCAGCAGATGGTTGAGATCGCGCGCAACTTAATCCAGGATGACCTCAGGGTCCTGATCATGGATGAGCCGAC
>ONVT01000226.1 GCA_900321365.1 uncultured Eubacteriales bacterium
GCGGATACTATCTGTGCAGCAAAAAAAACAGTGAAGTATTATCCAAATTGGAATACATTGCCCGGGTCTATGAAGAACTGAAGACGGAAGAATGGAATTCATCAAAATGGTTTCGGGAAAATATGCAGGATAACCTGTATTTCATGCAGGCTGCGCTGAGAAGACTTGTCAGTAATGGGAAATATACGGGCCCGGAAACATTCCGGGATGGTGTAGTGGTACAGTTGAAAGACGGTCAGGTTCTCTTTCCGGAAGATGCCCCTCAGGAACTTCGGGATCTGACACCTCAGATGATCCGGGATGCGGCAGCATCCGTTCTGGACGGGCAGGAAGAGTATATAAAGCCGGATCAGTTTGCGGATTCGTTCCTGACGGCATCGCTTCCGCTTGAAGACGGAGAAGAGAAGCAGTGTCTGGTGTCCGCAATTCCTGTAACAGAAGATCTGTACTATATTGGCTGGATCTCTCTTGATGAACTGAACAGCTACATACAGCTTCACAGCAATGCGCAGACGCTCCTGCAGGAAGCGGAAGCTGCTTCAAATGGACATTATGTCCTTCTGGAAAAAGATACAGACGGAAAACTGAAAACGCTGGAGTATCCGGACGCCATTGATAATCTCACCAGTGAAAAGCTGCAGGATGAGATTGCCAGACTGATGGAGGCCGGACATAATACCGGTACGATTCCGCCGGGGTATCTGTGTGTATGGAAGGAGATATCTGTTCCGGATGCCGATCATATCCTGGTGTTTCTTACGCCATATGATCCGATGTTTTTGTCTTCGCTTCCCAGGATTGCGATTCTGATACTTGTCATGCTTCTGATCCTGGGTTCCCTGATTGTATATATAACCAGCGTACAGAAATGTGTGAAGAACCGTACGCTTCCCATCAAGGATCTGGAGGCATACCATCCGGAAAGAATCCGGAAAAAAGTTGTGGCAGCAGGTATCGCAGGGGCAGTGCTGATGCTGGGGACAGGCGCATTTGTCCAGGCGACAGGCCTGCTGCAGGATGAAACCCTGTCAAAGAAGGCTGAGATGAACCAGATCCTGGATTATATCAGGACGAATCAGGAAAAGAGTAATCAGGATACAAAAACGGAAGAGGAAGAATGGTATCTGTATTATGGGGAGAAGATGGCTGACCTGCTGTCAGAATATCCTCAGCTTTGTGACAGTGAAGTCCTCCAGGAGTTTTGTGACATTCTAAAAATTGATTACATCATGCTCTTTGATTCTCAGGGAAGAGAAACGTCATGTAATCTGGATTACTCGGGCTTCCGGCTTGGCAGTGGACAGGGAGAAAACTCAGCTGATTTCCGCCGCCTGCTGCAGGGAGTTCCCAGTATTGTGCATCAGCCCTCCAAAGATCCTGTCACAGGACTGCAAAGACAGATGATCGGTATATCCATGCCGGAGGATTCCAAAGAGGAGCCTCACGGGGCGGTCATGATGGCGCTTCTTCCGAAGCGGACACGGCGTACCCGGTCTGAGTGGGGGATCAACGATCAGCTGCATGCGCTGACCGGCGAGGGTGAACTCTATTTCGGAGCAGACAGTAAGACCGGCAAAATCCTGTATTCCAGTGATTCATCCCTTCTTAATACGGATATTGCCAGTTACGACATACCTCCGGACAGTCTGAAGGACGGATATATGGGATCTGCTTCGATCAGGGGAATCCGTTATTGTGTTATCACAACGGTCTGGGAGAATATGATCTTCTATTACGCTGAAAGCCGGGCCCGTCTGTTTTCCAGCGTGATGCCCTTCGCGGTGAGTGCCGCTGTATGCTATGTCATATCCTGTCTTGTAATGGCAGTGATTCTGCTGACAGGCTGTCAGGAAGAGGATTACCGGCAGTGTGTCCTTGCTCAGGAACAGGAGGGAAGTGCTCATGAATCAGATCGACTGCGGATAGCAGGCCTCATCCGGAAAAGGGACAATTCCTATGTGCTGTGGAATGACAAAACGCCGGAAGAGAAGACAAGAACAGCATTCAACATGATCCTGTTCATCGGGATGCTCATTCTGTTCTGCTTTGAAGCGTCCGGATGGGCAGAGTCTGTATACCAGGGCGTGTCCGTGTTCCGTTTTATCCTCAGTGGAAACTGGATGCGTGGAGTGAATCTGTTTTCCATCAGCGGGATCCTGCTCCTGGCCGCCGTGGCATTTGTGTCCGCGGTTGTTATCAAGGCCATACTTCGCTTTTTCCAGGTGTTTCTCGGAAAGAAAGGAAAAACCATATGCAAACTGGTCCACAGTTTCGTGGACTATGCTGCGGCATTGGTTGTCCTGTACTTCTCTCTGGAATATCTCGGGATGAATCCGGGAACCATACTGGCCGGACTGGGAATCGTGGGTATCGCCATATCCCTTGGTGCCAAGGATATGATCACAGATATCTTTGCGGGCATTTCCATTGTGTTTGAAGACGCATTTAAAGTGGGAGAATATATCAATGTGGATGGGTTCCGGGGCAGAGTGGAATCCATCGGGATCCGGATGACCCGGATCATTGGAAGCGGCGGAAACATTAAGATCGTGAATAATAAGGATATCCGGAATATCATCAACCTGAACAAGATGGATTCTGAAGCACAGGTATATATGAAAATTTCCGCAAATGAGTCGCTGGAAAAGGTCAGGGATGTGATGGAGAAAAACCTTCCGGAGATCGGGAAGAAGAACGACAGGATCATTTCCGGTCCGTATTACGCAGGAGTGACGGAACTTTCAGGGACTCAGATTACGATTCTGATCATTGCAAAATGCCAGGAGGAGGATCTTCATCCAGTCACAGGGTTCCTGAATGAGGAGGTCTATAAACTGCTGATGCGGGAAGGGATCTCCATACAGTATGTTCCGAGATAAGCAGCAGAGGACGCTAAGTCTCCGTAAGCAGTGGATCCTGGCGATGCTCCTGCTATGGTGTCTCGCAGAGGCAGTTCCGCAGCCGCGGGGTGGCGAGGGTGGGACTGGAAAATCGTGAATCCGGATGCGGAAAGTGAAAAAAACAGCGCAAAGTGATCCTCAGCATGGTATGATAAAGAAGATTATACAGTTGGAAACAAACCCGCTGTGCAAAAGAGCGGGATTTGGGACGGCAGAGTATCAGGGAGCACAGAAAAACGGACTACGGAAAGACTGCGATCGGAGGCTGCACTATGAAACTGAATGAATGGAAGGAAAGAGTAAAAAGCACTGAATTTGTGGAGAAGATCCGTCCGCTCTACGCTGAGAAGGCGCAGGCAAACGCAGGACGCTACGGCGATCTTCTTGAGCTGTACGGGAGGACATTTTCAGACGGGGATGAGATTACACTTTTCTCCGCGCCGGGCAGAACGGAGATCGGCGGAAACCATACGGATCATGAGAACGGCAGGGTTCTGGCCGCTTCGGTGGATATGGATACCATCGCTGCCGTTTCCAGAACGGATGACAACCGGATCAGCATCCTGTCCGAGGGATATCCCATGTGCACGATCGACCTGGATGACATGGCGATCCGGGAAGAAGAGGTGAATACCACCGCATCCCTGATCCGCGGTGTCGCCGCGAAATTCGCCTCGCTCGGATGCAGGGTCGGGGGCTTTCGCGCGGTGGCTACTTCCACGGTGCTTCCGGGCTCCGGCCTGAGCTCCTCTGCGGCGTTTGAGGTCCTCATCGGGAACATCATCAACCATCTGTTCTTTGAGGACAGGGTGGATGCCGTGAAGATCGCGCAGATCGGTCAGTACGCGGAGAATGTTTACTTCGGCAAGCCTTCCGGCCTGATGGATCAGACGGCCTCGTCGGTCGGCAACCTGATCACCATTGATTTTGCGGATCCGGAGAATCCGGTTGTCAGGAGACTGGATGTGGACTTTGAAAAATACGGCCTGAAGCTTTGTATTATCAATTGCTGGGCGAGCCACGCGGACCTGACAGGGGAGTATGCCGCGATCCCCGTGGAGGAACAGAAGGTCGCGGGATACTTTGGAAAGAAAGTCCTCAGCCAGGTGGACAAGAGCGCATTTATGGACGCAATCCCTGCACTTCGGAAGGAATTCGGTGACAGGGCCGTTCTGAGGTGCATCCATTTTTACGGGGACAATGAACGCGTGCCGCAGCAGGTGGAGGCGCTGGAGAGCGGGGATACCGCCCGCTTCCTTGAGCTGGTGAAGGAATCCGGCAGGTCCTCCTGGATGTACCTGCAGAATATCGTCCCGCTCGGGGCAAATGAACACCAGGAGATGGCGGTCGCGCTGGCGCTGTGCGACGATCTTCTGAAGGGCGCGGGGGCGTTCCGCGTACATGGCGGCGGCTTTGCCGGAACCTGCCAGGCATTCGTCCCGGTGGAAATGATCGATGCGTTTACTTCACGCATGGATCAGCTGCTGGGCGAGGGAAGCTGCCATGTGCTCAACATCCGTCCGGTGGGCGGCACGGTTGTAGGAGAATAAGGAGCTGTCGAAAGAAAAGACCACTATCAGGCGGTTGGAAAACGCTGTAACAGATGAGAGGGTGGCCCCGAAAGGGCAGGAAACCTGAGAACCACAGGAGGAGAGAGCATGAGAATTCTCGTTACGGGCGGCGCCGGTTTTATCGGCAGCCATACATGTGTGGAACTACTGAATGCCGGATATGAGGTTACGGTCATTGACAACCTGTATAATTCCAGCGAGAAGGCAATTTACCGCGTGGAGGAGATCACCGGGAAGAAGCTTGATTTTGTGGAGGGAGACATCCTGGACAAGGAATGTCTTGACGGGATTTTCTCAGGTCAGAAGATCGACGCGGTCATTCATTTTGCAGGCCTGAAGGCGGTCGGCGAATCCGTGCAGAAACCGGTGGAGTACTATTCGAACAACATCACCGGGACGCTTACCCTGGTGAAGAGCATGCGGGAGCACGGATGCAAAAACATCATTTTCAGCTCCAGCGCGACGGTGTACGGTGATCCAGCGTTTGTCCCGATCACGGAGGACTGCCCGAAGGGAATCTGTACGAATCCCTATGGATGGACGAAATGGATGCTGGAGCAGATCCTGACGGATGTACATACCTCTGACCCTGAGTGGAATGTGATCCTTCTGCGCTATTTCAACCCGATCGGCGCCCATCCGTCGGGGATGATCGGAGAGGATCCGAAGGGGATCCCGAACAACCTGGTGCCTTACATCGCGCAGGTCGCGATCGGCAAGCTGGAGAAGCTGAGTGTCTTCGGAAACGATTATGACACTCCGGACGGAACCGGCGTGCGTGACTATATCCATGTAGTGGATCTGGCCCGCGGCCATGTGAATGCGATCGCGAAGCTTGCCGACAGGGAGGGCGTTTCTGTCTATAACCTCGGAACCGGGCACGGGTACTCGGTGCTCCAGGTGGTTGACGCGTTCGGGAAGGCCTGCGGCCACCCGGTCCCCTATGAGATCCGGCCGCGCCGAGCCGGCGACATCGCCACCTGCTACTGCGATCCGGGGAAGGCGGCAAAAGAGCTGAACTGGACAGCAGAATTCGGGATCGAGGAGATGTGCAGGGATTCGTGGAACTGGCAGAGCAAGAACCCGAACGGATACAGGGACTGATTCCCGGGAACCACTGTAATTCTATTACGATAAATCAAATAGAATTACACTCTGTTATGGAAACCGTACAGGTGGAAAACTTGTCCGGCATGCAGGGCCAGAAGATCCTGCATGCCGGGTTGTCTTGTAAATGTTTTTGGACTGGTGCAATTGAAGGAAAAGACAGGATGGCCTGGTTATCTGCTGACAGGTCCGTATGCTTCAGAGGAGACAGATTATGAAATGGACGAAGTTCCGGTTACAGACGACGACGCAGGCGGAGGACATTGTGATCTGCGCGCTGGCGGATGCCGGCGTGGAGGGGGCCCAGATTGAGGATAATGTCCCCCTGAGTGAATCGGACCTGCAGCAGATGTTTGTGGATATCCCGCTCACATCCGGGCCGGACGACGGCACGGCGTATCTGACGTTCTATCTGGACGAGGATGCGGACGCGGACGGGGTGATCAGGCGGGTGGAGGAGGAGCTTGCCTCTCTTCGGCAGTTTTCCGACATCGGACCATGCACCATCGAGCGGTCTGAGACCGAGGACAAGGACTGGATCAACAACTGGAAGCAGTATTTCCATTCCTTCTCGGTGGACGAGTTCCGGGTCATCCCTTCCTGGGAAAAGCCGGGGCCTGAGGATGCGGGAAAGCGGATCCTGCACATCGATCCGGGCACCGCGTTCGGAACCGGGATGCATGAGACCACGCAGCTGTGCATGAGGCAGCTGAAAAAGTATGTAACGAAGGGCTGCGAGGTTCTTGATGTCGGCACCGGAAGCGGGATTCTGGGGATTGTTGCCCTGATGCTCGGCGCCGGGCATGTGTTCGGAACAGACCTGGATCCGTGCGCGATGGACGCGGTGAAGGAGAATCTCCAGGCCAATGACATCGCCCCCGGGGACATGCAGGCTGTCATCGGGAATCTGATCGACGATCCCGCCATGCAGGAGCTGGCCGGATATGAGAAGTATGACATCGTTACGGCGAATATCCTTGCCCCGGTCCTGATCGAGCTGACCCCGCACGCGACGCCCTGCCTGAAGGAGGGCGGAATCTACATCACATCAGGGATTCTCGAAGGGAAGGAAGCAGGCGTCGTGGACGCCTGCGAGAAGGCGGGCCTGACGGTGGTCGAGGTGACACGACAGGGCGAGTGGGTCAGTGTAACCGCACGGAAGCTTCCTGTTCAGAAATAGTATATGAATCCTGTTTGTTATTTCCTCCGATTGTACCCGGCAGAACATGCCATAGCAAAGGACAGGGGTCTTAGATGCATCGTTTTTTCATTGAACCGGCAAATATCGATATGGAGAACGGGATCTGCAGGATTTCCGGAAGCGATGTGAACCACATCGGCAACGTTCTGCGCATGAAGAGCGGAGAACAGGTGCTGCTGAGCAGCGGCCGGAAGGACGATCCGGTGGAATATTTGTGCGAGATCGAAGAGATCCGGAAGGACCTGGTGACAGCCCGGATTCTCGACATGCTAAGGAGCGCGGAGGAACTGCCATCGGACCTGTATCTGTTCCAGGCACTTCCGAAGGGAGACCGTTTTGAGACGGTGATTGAGAAGGGCGTGGAGCTCGGGGTGCACGGTATCATACCGGTGATGAGCGCGCGGACGGTCGTGAAGCTGGATGAGAGCCGGGCCCGGAAGAAGACGGTGAGGTGGAATGCTCTCGCCCTCGCGGCGGCAAAACAGTCCAGGAGGTCATTTATCCCTGTGGTGGAGGCGCCCGCAGGCTGGAAGGAGGCCCTGGAGCGGGCGAGGGGGATTGACAGAATCCTGGTTCCGTATGAAAATGCGGAAGGAATTGCGCACACAAGGCAGGTGCTCCTGAGTCTGAAAAGAGGGGAGTCGGTCGGGATTTTCATCGGCCCCGAGGGAGGATTCGAGGAGAGCGAGATCCGGCAGCTTCAGGAGCTTGGCGCAGAGGTGATCACACTCGGACACCGGATCCTCAGGACGGACACGGCGGGCATCGCGGTGCTTTCCATGCTGATGCTCAGTCTGGAGGAGGACTGACAAGAGAGTGCTGAAGACGCGCATGAAGTCAGGAAGATTATTTTCATGACTGTTTGTGCCGCCGGCTGACGGCGGCGGAATGAGGATTGCAATGACAGAAGCATATCTGGACAACGCGGCGACAACTCCGGTATCGGAGGGAGTGGCCAGGGTTGTCATGAAGGCGATGACGGAAGACTATGGGAATCCGTCATCTAAGCATCTGAAGGGAGTTGAGGCGGAACGCCTCGTGAGAGACGCGCGGGAGAAGATCGCCGGGACGATGCATGTCCTGCCGGAGGAAATCTTCTTTACCTCCGGCGGAACGGAATCGAACAACTGGGCGCTGATCGGCGCAGCCCTGGCGATGCAAAGGTCAGGGACGCATATCATCACGTCCGCGGTGGAGCATGCCGCGGTGCTGCAGCCTCTGTCTTTTTTGGAGGAGGCGGGCTTTCGCGTCACACACCTGAGTGTCGACAAACTGGGGCGCATTTCGCCGGAGGATCTGAAGGATGCCTTGTCAGAGGACACCATCCTGGTCTCGATCATGTATGTGAACAATGATATCGGGACGCTCGAGCCGATCGCAGAGGCCGGAGCCGTCATCCGGGAATGGAACCGGACGCATGGAAGGGAGGTGCTCTTCCATGTGGACGCGATCCAGGCATATGGAAAGTACCGGATCGCGCCGAAGAGGCTCGGGATCGATCTGCTGTCGGTCAGCGGTCACAAGATCCACGGCCCGAAGGGCAGCGGCTTTCTGTATATCCGGCAGAAGACAAAGATCCGGCCGCTGATCCACGGGGGCGGCCAGCAGGGCGGCATGCGCTCCGGGACGGACAATGTCCCCGGCGCGGCGGGCCTGGGTGAGGCTGCCGTGGAGGCGTACAGGGATTTCGACCGGAAAGTGGAACACATGAGACAGCTGCGGGAGCATCTGATCGAAGGCCTGGAGGAAATCGACGGGACGGTTCTGATATCGGACAGGAATCCGCATGCAGCCTCTCCCCATATTGTGAGCTGCGCGTTTGAGGGCGTCCGGTCGGAGGTTCTGCTCCACGCGCTGGAGGAGAAGGGGATCTATGTGTCTTCCGGGTCAGCCTGCTCGTCGAACAAAAAAATACCGGTCAGTTCCGTCCTGCAGGAGATCCATCTGAGGAAGGATCTGCTCGAATCGGCCATCCGGTTCAGCTTCAGTTCAAGGACGACGATGGAGGAAACAGACGCCGCGCTGGAGGCGCTGAGACAGCTGCTCCCGGTTCTTCGGAGGTACAGCCGGAGGTAAGGATTTCTTTTTCTCCGATTGTACCAGGCAAAAGACTTTACATAGACCGCGCAGCAGCGCGGCACGAAATAAGACTGTGAAAAGAAGGAAGAGATTATGGAATTCAGAACATTCCTGCTGAAATACGGGGAGATTGGCATCAAGGGAAAGAACCGCGGACAGTTTGAGGACGCTCTTGTCACGCAGGTAAGACATGCCCTGTCTAAGGTAGAGGGCGAGTTTGAGGTCAGCAAGGAGCAGGGCCGCATCTATGTCAATGTGACCGGCGGGGAGGACAGCTTCGATCCGGATGAGGTGACGCAGGCACTCCAGAGAGTTTTCGGCCTTGTGGGGATCTGCCAGGTACTGAAGGTTCCGATCTCTGATCCCGATGTGATTGCGGAAGATGCGGTCCGTTATATCGCGAAGACTTACGGGCTGACTGCTCAGAAGAGTCTGCCGGAGGAATCCGGAGAGGAAGCTTTTCCTGCCGGCGACGCGCTCACCTTCAAGGTGCACACGCGGCGGGCGAACAAACAGTATCCGGTGAATTCCATGGACGTGGACGCACTGGTCGGCGAGAGGCTGCTTAGCGCATTTCCGGGAAAAATGAAAGTAGATGTGCACCACCCGGAGGTGATGCTGAACATCGAGATCCGCGAGGAGGTGTACCTGTACTCAAAGATTGTTCCGGGACCGGGCGGGATGCCGGTCGGGACAAACGGACGCGCGCAGCTGCTGCTGTCGGGAGGCATCGATTCCCCGGTGGCGGGCTGGATGATCGCGAAACGCGGAGTGGTACTGGACGCGACGTATTTCCACGCGCCTCCGTATACATCAGAGCGGGCGAAGCAGAAGGTTGTCGACCTGGCGAAACTGGTCGCGCGTTATTCGGGGCCGATCCGGCTGCATGTGGTGAATTTTACCGATATCCAGCTGGCGATCTATGAGCGGTGTCCCCATGATGAACTGACCATCATCATGCGCCGGTACATGATGAAGATTGCGGAGCGGTTCGCAGGGGAAGACGGTTCGATGGCACTGGTCACGGGAGAGTCGATCGGGCAGGTTGCCAGCCAGACGATCCAGAGCCTGGTCTGTACGGACGACGCAGCCTCCATGCCGGTCTTCCGTCCGCTGATCGGATTCGACAAGCAGGATATCATCGATCTGTCCCTGAAGATCGGAACCTATGACACGAGCATCCAGCCGTTTGAGGACTGCTGCACGATTTTCGTCGCTAAGCATCCCGTGACAAAGCCGCGCCTCGATATCATAAAGAAGAGTGAGGAGCGGCTGAAGGATAATATTGACGAGCTGGTGGAGAAGGCCGTCAGCGGGGCAGAGACCATCCGGGTTTTGTGAAAGCTGCCCATGCAGCAAATGCCACAAAAGAAAGCATCCGCAAAGAGCGGATGCTTCAGCAGCCGTATAAGCGATACACAAAAAACAATAATGACAAAAAATCGGAACTGACTCTCAGATCATACCTCAGATCATATATGGCTTGAGCGTCTCAAGAATCTCATCCAGATTGTCCTCGGCATGGATGCTGAGATCAATCGGCTTGGAGAGGTCCAGGCTGAAGATGCCCATAATGGACTTCGCGTCGATGACATACCTGCCGGAAACAAGGTCAAAATCGTTGTCAAACTTTGTGATGTCATTCACGAAAGCCTTGACTTTATCAATTGAATTAAGGGAAATCTGAATTGTCTTCATAATGGTTATCCTCCATATGCAAGCGTTGTATGTTCTGCCTCGGAATCTGAGGAGACTTATATAAACGAATTTTTCTGCATTCTAAGACATTCTATCGTTCAGCTATGGAAAAGTCAAGGTATGCCGGGAAGAGATGTGAGATTTGTGGGAAAGAGTTCGGCTCTCGTTCAGTCATGGAAGAGTCAGGGCATGCCGGGAAGAGATATGAGATTTGTGGGAAAGACCGCAGCCCTGCACACGCTGGGATGCAAGGTAAATGAATACGAGACCGATGCCATGCGCGCTTCCCTGGAAGAGGCGGGGTTTACGATCGTGGATTTTTGTCAGAAGGCAGATGTCTACGTGATCAATACCTGTTCGGTGACGAACATCGCGGACCGCAAGAGCAGACAGATGATCAGCAGGGCAAGGAAACTCAGCCCGGATGCGGTGGTGGTCGCCGCGGGCTGCTATGTGCAGACCGCGCTGGAGAAAACGGGCAAGAGTGTCGACGCCGACATCCTGCTCGGCTCAGGTCGAAAGAGCGCCCTGGTGGAAGAGCTGGAGCGGTATTTTCTGCAGGAGCATAAAGAGAATGCTGTACCGGAAGGGGATCCTCTTTCATGTGCCGGCGACATCGCGCAGGAGCAGCCTGTAAGGTGCGTGAGTGACGTCATGCGGGAGCGGGATTACGATGCGCTGTCGCTTCCGCGGATTGAAGGGCATACGCGCGCATGGATCAAGGTACAGGACGGATGCAATCTGTTCTGCAGTTACTGCATTATCCCCTTTGCCAGGGGACGGATCCGGAGCCGCCGCAGGGAAGAGGTTCTGGAGGAGGTTTCGAATCTTGCCTCACAGGGGATCCGGGAGATCGTGCTGACCGGCATCCATCTGTCTTCCTACGGCGTGGACTTTGGCGGGGACATCCGCCAGGCTTACGGGGAAAGAGGAGAAAAGAGGACCTGGCAGGAAAGATCCAGACTCATCGATCTGATCGAAGGAGTCTGCGGGATTGACGGAATCGAGCGGGTGCGGCTCGGATCTCTGGAGCCGACCATCATTACGGAGCAGTTCGTGGAGAGGCTCAGGGCGCTTCCGGAAGTATGTCCGCATTTTCATCTCTCCCTCCAGAGCGGGTGCGACAGTGTTCTGCGGCGCATGAACCGGCATTACACGACGGAGGAATACCTGCACAGCCTGGAGCTTCTGCGAAATGCGTATGACAGGCCGGCCATTACCACGGATGTGATCGTGGGCTTCCCGGGGGAGAGCGGGGAGGAATTCGCGCTCACCAGGCAGTTCCTGGAGCGGGCGCATTTTTATGAAACGCACCTGTTCCGCTACTCCAGGCGCGCCGGGACGAAGGCGGCCGCGATGCCGGACCAGATTCCGGAGAGCGTCAGCGCTGAGCGCCTTGCCGCTCTTGCGGAGCTTGACCGGAAGATGCGGAAGATGTTTGAGCAGTCCCGGGACGGTTCAGAGGCGGAGGTTCTCTTTGAGGAGGAGGTACAGATCGATGAAAATGGAACTGTCCGCACTCCGAACAGCGGCAGCCTGGCAGTAACTGTTCAGGACCTGAATCTTCCCTCTGCAGAAGGGGAGAGGCTGTACACAGGCTATACCCGGGAATACATCAGGGTGTACGCACGCTCCGCGCAGGATCTGCGGGGGCAGATCAGATCGGGGACGCTGCGGGGCCCGGAACTGATTCTGTGAAGCCGCAGGGGTGGCGGGGAGTGATTTATAACGATTCTGTCTGTAAGCGCCCACATTCAAGGTTGAATCTTTGGAAGATTTCGAATATACTTTATACAGCAGGTGGGGGAGGTATTGAGGACTAGATAACATGGCGGATATTTATAACACTCAGTATTTTAATGTTGAGACGGATCCCGAGATGCGAGTCAAGAAGGTGCTTGAACTCGTCTATGTCGCCATGACTGAAAAAGGGTACAATCCGGTGAATCAGATCGTCGGCTATATCATTTCCGGCGATCCGACTTACATCACCAGCCATAAGAACGCGCGCAGCATGATCATGAAGGTCGAGCGCGATGAGATCGTGGAGGAGCTGCTCAAGGAGTATATCCGAAACGAATCCTGGAAGAAGCATGCATGACACCTGAACTGCCTGGACAGGATGAGAAAAAGGGTATGTATGGACGGGTCCTCGGACTCGACTATGGTTCAAAGACGGTTGGCGTGGCAGTGTCGGATCCGCTGCGACTGACCGCCCAGGGTGTAGAGATCATACGCAGGAAGAGTGAGAACAAGCTGAGGCAGACACTCGCGCGGATCAGTGAACTCGCATCCCGGTATCAGGCCGAGACGATCGTTCTCGGGTTTCCCCGGAATATGAACTCGACAATAGGAGAGAGAGCTGAAGCTGCGCTCGTATTTGGCAGGATGCTGAAGAAGCGCACGTCGCTTCCTGTTGTCCTGTGGGACGAAAGACTGACGACGGTCGTGGCCGACCGTACCATGAATGAGACCGGAGTGAAGGATCACAAGGCGTACGTGGATGAGATCGCCGCGATGCTGATCCTGCAGGGATATCTTGACCGGCTGAACGCCGGACTGCCGGTTCCGGAAGGGATAGAAGATGAAGACCCAGCTGAGTAAGATAACGCTCACATCCCCCGAAGACGGGAGCGATGTGGAACTGTTCGTGCTTGAGCAGACGCGGATCTCCGGAAGAGATTATCTGCTCGTGACGGATGCGCCGGACGGCGACGGGGAGGCCTATATTCTGAAGGACACCTCCCGTGACGGCGAAGAAGAAGCGGTCTACGAGTTTGTCGAAGATGACAGCGAGCTGGCCGCGCTTTCGGATGTATTTTCCCAGATGCTGGACGATATAGCACTGGTTTGAATAAGATATGAACTTGCGTATATAGAGGAGGACACTTTTGAGCACGCCATCAAAACTGAAGATTATACCGCTTGGCGGACTGGAGGCCATCGGTATGAATATCACCGCGTTCGAATATGAGGATTCGATCGTGGTGGTTGACTGCGGCCTTGCGTTTCCGGGGGATGACATGTACGGGATCGATCTGGTGATCCCGGACATTACATATCTTCTCGAAAACGAGGACAAGGTGAAAGGATTTCTGTTTACACACGGACATGAGGACCACATCGGGGCGCTCCCCTATATCCTCAAACAGCTGAATGTCCCGATCTATGCGACAAAACTGACCATGGGACTGATCGAACTCAAGCTCGCGGAACATGATCTCCTGCGGACGACTCGGAGGAAGGTGGTGCATCCGGGACAGACGATCAACCTGGGGCAGCTTCGTGTCGAGATGATCCGGACGAACCACTCGATTCAGGACGCGATCGCCCTTGCGGTCTACAGCCCGGCGGGCACGGTGGTGCACACGGGGGATTTTAAGGTAGACTTCACGCCTGTCTTCGGCGATCCCATCGATCTTGCGCGGTTTGCGGAGATCGGGAGAAAGGGCGTGCTTGCCCTGATGTGCGACTCCACAAACGCGGAGCGGCCGGGCTACACGGCATCCGAGAGAACGGTCGGGAAGGCATTTGACACGATCTTCTCAGAGCATGCGGGAAGCCGGATTATCGTCGCGACATTCGCGTCGAATGTGGACCGGGTACAGCAGATTATCGACACTGCCTTCAAGTATCACCGCAAGGTGGTGATCGAGGGCCGGTCCATGATCAATGTGATCTCCACAGCCCAGGAGCTGGGATACATCAAGATCCCGGAGAACACCATGATCACGCTTGAGGAGATGAAGAATTATACGGATGAGCAGCTGGTGCTGATCACGACCGGAAGCCAGGGAGCATCCATGGCGGCACTCTCCCGCATGGCCAGCGGCATCCATAAGAAGGTGCAGATCAATCCGGGCGATACGATTGTATTTTCTTCACATCCCATTCCCGGAAACGAAAAGAACGTTTCAAAGGTGATCAACGAGCTCTACAGCAAGGGCGCCGAGGTGATCTTCCAGGATACGCATGTCTCAGGACATCCCTGTCAGGAGGAGATCAAGCTGATCTATTCGCTGGTGAAGCCGAAGTTCGCGATTCCTGTTCACGGTGAGTACCGCCACCGGATTGCCCAGGCGAAGATTGCCAGGTTCATGGGATATGATTCACAGCACATCCTTATGCTCTCGAGCGGAGACGTTCTGGAGATTTCGGAGGAGGAAGGCGGACTCGCGCAGGTGACGGGCCATGTAACCAGCGGAGGGATCCTGGTGGACGGGCTTGGCGTCGGGGATGTCGGGAACATTGTCCTGAAGGACCGCCAGAGGCTGGCGGAGGACGGTATCATCATCGTTGTGATGACGATTGATTCCCAGGGACAGGTGGTATCCGGTCCGGACATCGTTTCGAGGGGCTTCGTCTATGTGCGTGAGTCAGAGGAGCTGCTGGATGAGGCTGCCGATGTCGTGGATGAAGCGCTCGAAAATGTGATCGGGAAGAAGGGCAGCGAATGGGCGCGCATCAAAAACGCGATCCGTGACGATCTGGGAGACTTCCTGTGGAGGCGGACCAAGAGAAGCCCGATGATACTTCCGATCCTGATGGAGACAGAATAGAGCAGGATCGGCATGCGGCATGAATGAGCAGAAAAACAGGATGGCAGAATATGGATGCTGAGGTCAGGAGAAAACTGGAAGATCTGACAAAGGCGATCTGCGCCAGTGAGGAATACAGGACATTTGAAGAGGCAAAACGCCGCCTTGACACTGAACCGGCCAAGAGGAAGAGGACAGATGAATTCCGGAGACGGAATTTCGAATTCCAGAACTCGGAGGAGAGCATGTCTGCCCAGTCGCAGGTGGCTATGTACCATGAGCGGGAGGCACTGAGACATGAACCGCTGATTGACGAATACCTGAAGGCGGAGCTTGTCATGTGCAGACTGCTGCGACAGGTCAGCCTCGGGATCATGGAGACGGTGGATCTGGACCTGGATTCCATGGAAGATATTCTAAGCTGATCTGGAGGACGATACATGCACAGACAGGGGTCTGTTCCCGAACTGCTGATACCCGCTTCCGGACCTGAAGCGCTGAAGGTGGCCGTGCATTATGGCGCGGACGCGGTTTACATAGGAGGGGAGGCGTTTTCTCTTCGCGCGAAGGCGATCAATTTCACCCGGGAAGAGATGATAAGAGGAGTTGCCTACGCGCATGAACACGGCGTGAAGGTGTATGTGACGGTCAACATCCTGGCGCACAACGCGGATCTGGAGGAGGCGGATGACTACCTCTCATTCCTGGCGGACCTGAAGCCGGACGCGCTCCTCGTGGCGGATCCGGGGATCTTCGTCCGTGCGGGAAAGATCTGCCCGCAGATTCCGATCCACATCTCCACGCAGGCAAACAATGTAAACTACGAGACTTTTCTGTTCTGGCACTCCCTCGGCGCGGAGCGTGTCGTCTGCGGCAGGGAGCTGAGCCTGAAAGAGATCGCGCAGATCCGTGCGCACATCCCCGACAGCCTGGAGATCGAGGCTTTTGTCCACGGCGCCATGTGCATCTCTTACTCCGGACGCTGCCTCCTGTCCAACTTCCTCACCGGGCGGGACGCAAACCAGGGGGCGTGCACGCATCCCTGCAGATGGCAGTATCATCTCAGCGCTCCTGAGACATCCACTGTGACAAAGAATGCGGCAGGACTTTCGGGATGTGCGGAGGAAGACGCCGGATACCCGGGATGTGCAGAGAAAGAAGCCTTCGGCACCGGGCGCTCCGGCGAAAGTTCTGACCGTGACAGGCTTTCGTATATCGAGGAGGAGACCCGGCCGGGAGAGAGGTTTCCGGTCTATGAAAATGAGCGCGGCACATTTCTCTTCAATTCCAAAGATCTGTGTATGGTCGAACACATCCCGGATATGATTGAGGCGGGAATCGACAGCCTGAAGATTGAAGGACGCATGAAGAACGCCCTGTATGTCGCGACCGCCGCGCGCACCTACCGGAGGGCGCTGGACGATCTTGCGCGGGGATATGACATTTATGAGGGAAACCTGGAATGGTACCGGAAACAGATCCGGGACTGCACCTTCCGGCCGTTCACGACCGGCTTCTTCTATGGGAAGCCCGGCCCGGACGCGCAGATCTACGACAGCAACACCTATGAGAAGACCTGCACATACCTGGGCTGCGTCCGGGACATCGTGCAGATCGGTTCCCACCGGTACGCGGAGATCATACAGAAGAACAAATTCTCCGTCGGCGAGGAGGCGGAACTGATGCGCCCGGACGGGGAAGATGTAAGATTCCTCATCGAAGAGATCCTGGACGAGGAGGGAAGACCAGTGGAGAGCGCGCCCCATCCTCAGCAGAAGCTGTATGTCCGGCTGAATGCGGATGTTCAGAAGTATGACATCCTTCGCCGCCGGGAAATGTGAAGACAAAATCCCCTCTTGACATTCAGGAGGGGATGCTTTATTCTCTATTTACCTACTAAGTCGATCGGTAAATAAAATGTACTGGAGGAGGTACCGTTATGTCTGGAATCAGAGAATCATCACTGGAACTGATCGGAGGAACCCCGCTGCTTCGCGCTTCCCGCTACAGTGCTGCCGTGGGAGTCGGTGGAAATGCACTTCTTACGAAGCTGGAATACCTGAACCCGGCAGGTTCGGTCAAGGATCGTATCGCGTGGGGAATGATCCGGGACGCGGAAGAGAAGGGCATCCTGAAGGAAGGATCGACGATCATCGAACCGACCAGCGGCAACACCGGGATCGGGCTGGCGGCTGTCGCGGCCGCGAGGGGTTATCAGGCGATCTTCACGCTTCCGGAAACCATGAGCGTTGAGAGAAGGAAGCTCCTGAAAGCCTATGGCGCAAAGCTCGAACTGACCGAAGGCTCCAAAGGAATGAAGGGGGCCATCGCGAAGGCGGAGGAGCTCCGTGATTCCATTCCCGGCGCCGTAATCCTGGGACAGTTCGTGAACCCGGCGAATCCGAAGGAACATTACATTACCACAGGCCCGGAGATCTGGGAACAGACAGACGGAAAGGTGGATGTATTTGTGGCAGGCGTCGGCACCGGCGGCACGCTTACCGGAGTCGGACGTTTCCTGAAAGAGAAGAACCCGGACATCAGGATCGTTGCGGTTGAGCCGGAGACTTCGCCGGTTCTGTCCAAAGGAACTCCCGGTGCCCACAAGATTCAGGGAATCGGCGCCGGCTTCGTCCCGGATACGCTGGATACGAAGATCTATGATGAAGTGATCACGGTTTCAAATGAGGACGCGTTTGCGGAGGGCAGGAGGTTCGCCGTCACGGAAGGCATCCTGGTCGGCATCTCCTCTGGCGCTGCGCTGAAGGCAGGATCGGTTCTTGCCGCCCGCGCCGGCTTCGAAGGGAAGAATATCGTCGTCCTGCTTCCGGATTCGGGCGACCGCTACCTCTCGACGGATCTGTTCGCGTAACGCAGATCCGCGCAGCATCATGCAGCAAGTCCTCCGCCGCTTCCGCGGCGGGGGACTTGCTTTCGTCCAGGCCCGCGCCCCTTGTGAAGATCTGCCGCTTCCTGTAAAATCATGTAAGAAGCTGAAGAATAATCGACCACAGGAAGTGCCATGAACGAGAAAGCGATCCGGGTGCTGGAGTACCCGAAAATCATCGAACAACTGACAGAATGCGCGACATGCGCGCCGGGAAAAGCGCTCTGCCGCGCCCTGCTTCCCTCCACGGACCTTATGCAGATCCTCTCCCTGCAGGAGGAGACCGCGGACGCGCTGAGAAGAATCTACGCAAAAGGCGGCCTGTCATTTTCAGGGCTGCGTGACCTGAGAGGAGATATCCGCCGGCTGGAGATCGGCAGCACGCTGGGGATTGTGGAGCTTCTTTCCATTGGAAGGCTCCTGGAGCTGGCGGGGAAGGCAAGGAAGTATGAGGATCCCGATACCGGGAAGTCCAGACAGCAGGCGGCGGGCAGTGATGCGGCATCCGGGCCGTATAAAAGCTCCGCTGCAGTCCCGGATCCCTCCCTCATGGAGGACAGCCTCACGGAGCTGTTTGGCGCGCTCGACCCGGTTCCGTCTCTGGGCCGTGAGATCCGGCGCTGCATTCTCTCCGAGGAGGAAATCGCAGACGACGCCTCCCCGGAACTGAAGCGGATCCGCCGGCAGATCGCGCTGTCCCAGGAGCGCATCCATACCCAGCTGAGCGAAATCGTGAACGGCTCCGCGAGGCAGTATCTCCAGGATGCACTGATTACACAGCGGGACGGACGCTACTGCATCCCCGTGAAGGCGGAGCACCGCTCCCAGGTCGCGGGCATGATCCACGACCAGTCCTCTACCGGCTCGACGCTGTTTATTGAGCCGATGGCGATCGTAAAACTGAACAATGACATCCGGCAGCTCGAGGCGGATGAGAAGGCGGAGATCCAGAAGATCCTTGCCACGCTCAGTGAGATGGCTGCCGCCTCCAGTGATGCGCTGATCTCGGATACGAAGATCATGATTGCGCTTGATTTCATTTTCGCGAGGGCACAGCTGGCGAAAAAAATGAACGCGGTGCGCCCGGACTTCAATGAGGACGGCATCATCGACCTGAAGCGGGCCCGTCATCCGCTGATCGATCACAAAATGGTTGTCCCCGTGGACATCCGTCTGGGAGACGGATTTGATCTTCTGGTCATCTCCGGGCCGAACACCGGAGGCAAGACAGTCAGCCTGAAGACGGTCGGCCTCCTGACGCTCATGGGCCAGGCAGGACTCCACATTCCTGCCGCGCAGCACAGCGCCCTTGCCCTGTTCACGGAGGTCTTCGCGGACATCGGCGACGAACAGTCCATTGAACAGAGCCTGAGCACATTTTCCAGTCATATGACAAATATTGTGTCATTCTGGAAGCAGGCAGACGAGAAGTCGCTGGTTCTGTTCGACGAGCTTGGGGCAGGGACGGATCCGGACGAGGGCGCCGCCCTCGCGATCGCGATTCTCTCCTCGCTTCATGACCGGGGCATCCGCACAATAGCCACCACGCATTATTCGGAACTGAAGATCTTCGCGCTGTCCACACACGGCGTGGAGAACGGCTGCTGCGAATTCGACGTCTCGACCCTGCGGCCTACATACCGCCTGCTGATCGGTGTGCCCGGAAAGTCGAACGCATTTGCGATCTCGAAGAAGCTGGGACTTCCGGACGAGGTGATCGAGAGCGCAAGGCAGCACCTGACGGACGCGGAGGAGGACTTCGAGGATGTGATCTCGGATCTGGAAAACCGGCGTATATCCATGGAGGAGGCCGAACGCGAGATGCACCAGAACCGCGATGAGGCACAGGCTCTTCGGTCCTCGCTGGAGCGGCGTTCGAAGCAGCTGGAGGAGTCGCGGGAGAAGATCCTTGCCGACGCGCGTCAGGAGGCCGCCCGCATCCTGCGGGAGACAAAGGCCTACGCGGACGAGACGATCCGCAATTACAACCGCTATGGAGGCGAGGCGAACAGGGCGAGGGAGATGGAGCGTGAGAGGACGAAGCTTCGCGAGAAAATGAGCGAGCTCGACAAAAAGACTTCCTCCGGCAGCAGTAACGACGCCACGCCTCTGGAGGAGAAGCGGCGCAGTATCGACCCGAAAAAGCTGAAGACCGGTGACACGGTATTCGTGAAGTCCATGAATCTGAAGGGAACCGTGATGAGCCTGCCGGACCAGAAGGGCAACCTGAAGGTGCGGATGGGAATCCTGAATTCCCAGGTGAACGTGAAGGATCTGGAGCTGGTCGACGAGGTGACGATCCGCGCTCCGGGACTGCAGCGCTCCGGTTCAGGCAGAGTCAGCATGGCAAAGTCCCAGTCGGTGTCCACCGAGATCAACCTTCTGGGCATGACGGTGGATGAGGCGGTATCCGCGCTGGAGAAGTATCTGGACGATGCCCGCGTGGCGCACCTGGAGACGGTGAGGATCGTCCACGGCAAAGGGACCGGCGCGCTCCGCAAGGGCGTCCATGACTA